>CAYSSF010000004.1:0-55683 GCA_964433455.1 uncultured Syntrophaceae bacterium | reverse complement strand
ATTTGACCGGGCAGTATTCTACACAGGTCGTACAACCCGTGCATTTGCTCTCTATGATATATCTGGGCTTCTTGATCAGGGTTACCTTGAAGTTCCCTGACTCCCCCTCTACAAGGTCCACTTCGGTATAGGTCAGGACCTCTATGTTGGGATGCCGGCCCACCTGGACCAGTTTGGGTGAAAGAATTCACATGGAGCAGTCATTGGTGGGAAAGGTCTTGTCAAGCTGGGCCATATGCCCGCCAATGGACGGCGCTTTTTCAACCAGGTAAACCTTAAACCCCGCCGTGCCGAGATCAAGTGCGGCCTGGATACCGCTGATCCCTCCACCGACGACCAGAACATCTCCAAAATTACGGTCCGCCATACTTTTACGAATACTGTCCGCAAGACGATTGCGAGCCTGGTCTTCCATTTCTGCCGGTTCTTTTTCCACTTTCGCTCACCTCATCCGGTTTGTCCGGTTCCTAAATCACTTCACTGATAATTTCCGTGATTTCCTTAATCTCGATGGCTTCACCATTCTCCCGGTTCAACCTGCTGTCCTCAAAATTGGTGATGCAATAGGGGCAGGCGGTGGCCAGCACCCCGGCCCCCACCCCGCAAGCCTGTTCCAATCTAATGTCCGAAAATCTTTCGCCTTTTGGAGTTTCCATCCAAATCCTGCCTCCCCCGCCGCCGCAACAGAAACTCTCTTCCCGCGACTCCGGCATCTCAATCAACTCCAAACCAGGCACCCTCTTCAAGACCTCCCGGGGCTCGTCGTAGATGCCATTGTGCCTGCCGAGGTAACAGGGATCATGCCAGGCGACCTTCTTCCGATACTCCTTGTTCAGTATAAGCTTTTCCGATCGAATCAGTTCCAATAGATATTGGGAGATATGAACCACCTCAAAGTTCACCCTGAATTCGGGATACTCGTTTTTGAAGGTATGGTAGCAATGAGGGGAAGAAACAAGGATTTTCTTCCCCCCATGATCGATGAACGTTTTGATGTTTTCCCTGGCCAGGCGTTTGAATACCTCCTCATCGCCCGTCTTGCGGATGCTTTCTCCGCAGCAACTCTCTTTGGCGCCCAGTATGCCGAAATCGACCCCGGCCTTGTTCAGAATCGCGGCCGTAGCCCTCGCCACCTTTTTTAATCTCGGGTCGTAGCTGCAATAACAGTCCGGGAAATAAAGAATTTCCGTCCCTTCTGTGAACGGTTTTACAGAAAGACCTTCCGCCCAATCCGCCCTCTTTTTCCGTTCCTCATTCAACGGATTTCCTTCGCCAACGAGGCTTCCGCTCACGGTGCGGACGGGGCGAACGGAAGCAGGGAAAACCCCGTATTCGGTGGCAACCCTGCGCAGGGATACCCCGGATTCGATCTGTTTTACGTCCCTGGGGCATCGTTGAGGGCATTTTCCGCAGGTCGTGCAGCGCCAGATCTCTTCGCTTTCGATCTCCGTCAAACCGAACGTCGCCTCCCGGACGATCCTGCGAATACTGAAGGATCTAACCCTGTTCCACGGACAAACGACATCACACAATCCGCATTCAAAGCATCTTTTGAAGGCGTCGCCGCCGCTTGCCTTGATGACATCGATGATCTCTTTGTAGGGGGCTGCCGTCTCCACTATTTTTTCATCCTCTTCTCCTGCATCCTCTTCTTCTCCCTGAACCTTTATCCCTTCCGTGACATTCGGGCAACGGCATCCATGACCTCCTGCAATCCATATTTGTCCACCATGGATTCCACGCCGATCTCGACGTCCCCCGGCTTCACTTCTTCCGTTTCTTCCACTTCCTCTTCCCGCTCTTCGCAAACCAGCGCATCATTGATGCACCACTGAACACACAAGGGCTCTTCTTCGCCTTCACACATATCGCATTTGAGAGGGAGGCCGGAATCCGGTTCCTTGAAAAGCTTCCGGGACGGGCAGGACGCTCTGCAGAAGCCGCACTCATCGTATTCCTTCCCGTCAATCACATATTTGTCTCTGCCCATGCATTCGGCGCCCGCATATTCACCCGCATATACGGGGAGATATACGTCTTTGAGCGGATGACGAATCAGCCGGATGCGGGACCTCTCCGGATTGTTGCTGCTATACTTTGGGTTGGCGTGAAAGGCGGAGCAGATGACCTCGCAAGCCCGGCAGCCATTGCATTTATCGACATCGATTTTGATGGTCCTGATCTTCTTCTTAACTTTGCCCATTTTTTATAATCCCTCGACGCTCAAAGTCTTCCGCAACATAAGCCAAACCCAATTCCTGTAAAGATTCTTGCGTGGGAATCCCATCTTGATTCCACCCCTTCAGTTTGTAGTACGCATCGAGGAGCTTCTCTTCAAGCTCGGGAAATCGCTTCTTCCAATGGTCTTCCGGCGGCTTCTCATCTTTTCTCCGCATCCCTCTTCTGATATTAACGGCTCTGACCAGGGTTCGGTATCTCCTGGCCGCTTGCGTCAGTTTTTCCTCATCCATATCGATCCCGGCCCCCGACGAGATGAATTTCGGGTAATTGTGTATATGATACGGAGGTTTCAGCGGAAATGACGACAGACCGGCGCACATCCCGAGGGCGTCATCAATGTAGTGCATCCGTTCCTGCCAGTCGACAATGTCACAACACATCTCAACCGTGGGGTAGAAGGGCATGGATTTCTCGCCCCGTGGTTCCCAGTCGAGAAAATACTGTTTGAACCTCTCATCGGGAACCTGGAACCAATCCTTGACAAACGCCTCTCGCTCCTCTTTGGTCACAAAAGGCGCCTGGGGGAACTGCCCTTCAATCTGGGTAATGTTCATCTTCTCGCCGGTGCTGTACATCAGAAAATAAATGGGATTCAGCATGGACAGCTTGAGGGGCAATTGCTCATGCTTCTTGATGGTATTGTGTGCATAGTCTTCAGCGCCCTTGCCGATCCGCCTGGCCGCCCAATAGGTCCCGTCGGCCAAAACATCTCCAATCCCTTCCCGCCGAACGATTCTATCCAGCAACCAGTAGAATCTCCCCTCATTATCGGACGGCATCCCGGGGAAATCAGCGTCGGTCAATATGCCGTTTTCATAGAGTTCGAGGGCGAAGGCCATGACTTGCGGGGCCGAGAATGCGTCCACCCCATACTCCGTGGCGCTTTGAGCGATACCCATGCCAAACGCCAGGTCCGACATGGCCGCCATGGTATAGGTCAGTTTCGAGAAGCATTTCATCATGTAGGTTGGGAGTCCCGGAGGGGAAATGGTTGCCCCGCAGGTCATCGGACAGTTGTAGCAACTGATCAGCCGCGTCCGCATGGTTTCCATGGTCTCCATCCAATCCTTTGCGATTTCCTCGTTCCAGAAATCCTTTCTGCGGGTGCGGGAATTTCCCCACATGAAATTCTCGGTGTGCCACTTTTCATCGTGGACTTTCATCTCTTGCGGCGACCCCAGCCCGGCCAAAATGGGCATGACCCCCGGAATCGGATTTTCATTCCGGAATTTTATATATTTCAGGACTTCGTTGCAAAGCGGCATGAATTCATCAGGCCGGGCAATATTCAGGTCCTTTGTTCCACGAACCGCTATCGCCTTCAACCCTTTGTCCCCCATAACGGCGCCGATTCCGCCCCGGCTGGCACTGGACCTGCCCTGCTCGATGGAAGCAAAATAGACCCTGTTTTCGCCCGCCAGGCCGATAGCCGCCACCTGGGCTTTCGGCTCCTTCAACTCCTGCCGAATCAGTTCCTGAGTTTCAACAGCGCCTTTACCCTGCAAATGAGAGGCATCGCGTATTTCCACTTTGTCATTGTGTATCCACAAATAAACCAGTTCGGGGGACTTGCCGCGAAGGATCACCTTATCATAACCGGCATACTTCAATTCCGGCGCCCAAAATCCCCCCATCATCGAATAGGCCATCAATTGCGTCTGAGGAGAAATGGTGGAAACAATGGTACGGTTGCAGCCGGCAGCCGGCGTGCCGCATAAAAGACCGGCGCCGAATATCAGGAGATTATCGGCGGAAAAGGGTTCAACTTCGGGAGGAACCCTGTCCCACAATATCTTGGTGTTCGTGCCCAGGCCCCCCAGATAAAGCTCGGTGTCTCTTGGATCGGTTTCTACCCTCTCGATGCTTCCCCGGGATAGATCAATTTCCAAATTGAACCCTGTCTCTGCGTACCTCATTTCTTTACCCCTTCTCGATTACCTGAATCCGCGGCATTCTCTTTCATGAATCGTGGGTTGCAGGCACTTCACTCAAACCGGCATTCACCCGTCAGGTGATCGATGAATGATAAAATGACCCTTGTCGATCACAAAATTTGATCCGTGGCGTCCGATGCAATACGGAGACAACATAGCTACATCGTAACTACGTGTCAAGGGAAAATTATCCAGCCGTCCGTTTCGTTTTCAGCCATTCGGAAATAGTGTGAGAAGGGTGGACTGTGAAATCAACTTATCGAATATTAAAATGAAATATACAATCGTTTGACAAAAAATTTTCCATTTGTAGAATCCGGATGACTTCTGTACGATAGCGTTGCTTCATCAAGGAGGGGCGAAGAGTACATCCCTGTACACTGCAACGACGAGGGATGAGGATAACGCAGCAGATGGGCGTTTTTCAGCAGCATCCGGGGAGGTTCGAACATGGACGAAAAACAGTTGGCCGGTATCATCCAGCAAAGACTGGGACTGGAGGATCAGGAGTTCTCTCTCGTTCGGGAAAACCCGAAGTTCCAGCGCCTCTTCGAGCACGCCGCAAAAGGGGCGCGATACCGCCTGGTGGCCGAGGTGGTGGAATCCAAGGGCTGCCAGTCGGGACACAGGGTGGGCCAGAAACTGGTCTTCGACTCGGCGGGAAACATCTTGACCCGGGAGTGCCCGGAGCGGATCTGTGCCTTCCTGATGCCGAACCTCGCCGTGCTCATCAATGCCTTCTTTGAAAACCTGATGAACGGCCGGGACCCCAACGAGGTGATGTTCAACCGCACCGGCTGCTTCGACGTGGGACATGCCTGCGGCGGGTGGGGTCACATCACCGTGGAGATGCGGGCAGAACTGCGCTGACCGGCTTCCCCTCTTCATTTTTTTATGTGTGGCAAATACCTATGAAGAAAACCTGCAAATACTACTGGGAGGACTTTCCCGCAGGCAGCATCCGGGAGTTCGGCGGTATCACCCTGTCAAAGGCCGACATCGTCCGCTTCGCCCGGGAATTCGACCCGCAGCCATTCCATGTCGATGAGGATGCCGCCAGCCATTCGCCCTTCGGCGGCCTGATCGCCAGCGGCTGGCATACCTGCTCACTGGCGATGCGCATGATGTGCGATGCCTATCTGCTCGATGCCGCAAGCCTCGGTTCGCCGGGAGTCGATCACATCAAGTGGCTCGTGCCGGTGCGCCCCGGCGACACGCTGCGTGTGCGTTTCACGGTTTTGGAAGCGCGCCCTCTGCAAAGCAATCCGACCGCGGGGCTGTTGCGTTCACACTGGGATATCCTCAATCAGAAGGACGAGTGCGTGGCCGAAATGGAAGGCTACGGCATGTTCAGGCGTCGTCCGGTCCCATAGGATCCCGTGTGCCGAAAATGGAAACCGGGAGCTTGGGAGGGCAAAACACAGGAGTGAACCATGAAAAAATTCGTTTTGTTGTTTGCCGTGCTTCTTGTAAACAGTGCGGCAATTCCTGCCGAGGCGGCGGGATGGTACCTGCGCGGCACGCTTGGTTTTGAGTGGTCCCTATCAGCAGATTATTCGGATGCGGACTCCACGGCAAAAAATCCGCCTGCCCTCTTTGGCGCCGGCCCGGGAAGGGATGATCGACCCATTGGCGCCTACGGTGATTTTGGCCGGTTCCCCTTGTTGGAAGCGGCAGTCGGAAAACAAATCCTTCCCTGGCTCAGGTCTGAACTTGCCGTTGCCTACCGTCCGGACATTCAATACCGCGGTCAGGCCAATTTCAGAGGCGTACCGGGCGAACAGCCGGTGTCGTCAAGAGCGGATTCGCTCAGCGGCATGGCCCATTTCTTTCTCGACATCGCGGCTCTGTTTGGCGTCAACCTGAGCGGTTTCCAGCCCTATATGGGTGGCGGCATAGGTGTGGCCCACAACCGGCAGGGCGAGATGACTTACGAATTCCCAAGC
This sequence comes from uncultured Syntrophaceae bacterium, assembly GCA_964433455.1. Taxonomy (GTDB): domain Bacteria; phylum Desulfobacterota; class Syntrophia; order Syntrophales; family UBA5619; genus UBA5619. Next base: position 49,562 of record CAYSSF010000004.1, on the reverse strand, counting down.
AACCCCGGCGCACACAATATCACCATCACCCCGGGCGGCAACAAAACGGACATCGCTTATATGGCGGCCATCGGTACGGGGATCGCACTTTCCGATCGCATTCTCCTGGACATCTCTTACCGGTATACGGACCTCGGCCGAGTGCAGACGGACGCCGGAAAGGCCTACATCAACAACATCCCTGCAGGGATCGATATCGCCGAAACCGGGGCGCCCCTGCGCACACATGGCGTTTTTGCCGGGGTCAGATACCTCTTCCCATAGGAGTAGCGACCAGACATTTAACGGAAACTGCTTCGAACAACGTCGCAAGGATTTTTGACGCCATGAAGCTCGACAAATCAATCGACCCTGCCGGCCAACAGCAAGCGAAGTGTCTCTCTTTAGGGCCGACGTTACTGATAACGAATCGTAATCAATGTTAGGATTTCTTCAGCGGTTATGATATGGACACAATAATATGATGCTCGCATCTTTGAGGGCTTGGGCATCAAAATTATGCTCGAAATACCGTGACACCGCCGGGCAACAAAGCGGATAACGGAGAAGACAATAATCATTAACCCTCCTGTATCAAGAGACACCGGTAAAAATTATGGGCGGCACGCAATTAATGTTCAATTTCCACAATGTCGAACGCAAATTCATCTCCCCGCAAGCAGATGCAGCTATCGATTCTTTTTTCCCTGAAGAGGAGGCTGATAAACTTGCCCATACCGAATCTTACAACAAGCACCTTTTTAGACCCAATACATATCTGCATAAATGGTGGGCCAGGCGTTCCGGCGTCACTTTCCGCTATATACTCAAGCAACTCTCCGCTAAATCTGAGCTACGTGATTTCTATACTCCGGGAGGCCTTGAAGGCATGACTATCCTGGATCCAATGATGGGAGGCGCGACGACCCTTCATGAGGCCATCCGGCTCGGCGCCAATGTGATTGGTTATGATGTGGACCCGATACCTGTTCTACAGGCCCGCGCCTCGTTAACCGAGATCAGCCTCCAAGAAAAACAGGCCGCCTTTGATCTCGTTCTTGAAAAACTGGAACAGAAACTATCTCTTTATTTTGAAACATCATGTCCTGAGTGTTCCGAAAAAAGCGACATGCAATTTTTGCTTTATGGCCTCAGAAGACAGATCGACAAGGATGAAGCTATTTTTCTTGATTCTTTCACCTTGCGAGCGGAAATGAACGGAGACAGGAAAACCATCCTCGATCTTTATCCTTCCCTGGAAGTTACGCGCGCAAACAGAACTTGGCCATTGATGGATAAGGATGAAGCAAAAAACAGAGGAATAAACGTTAAGCATTCAGAACTTATTGAGATTCCCTTTGCGGAACGTTATGTCCCGCTGGTCATGATTGGGAAATGCCAGCATCATGGTCAATTCTTCAAGGCGCTTGATGTCAGGGATCTTCAGAAAATCGCCGCAGCAGAATCGCAGGCATCCAGACTGACCTTTCCTAGTCAAAATGGATTTAGAGTTCCTCAAGGTCCTAAATCAAGTGATCTTATCGCCCGTGGCGTGACGAATTTTTTCGAATTGTTTTCTCACCGTCAACGCCTCTATCTGTCCGAGGTAAAACGGTGCATCGACGAAGCAACCCCCGAACATCGGCTATGGCTGTCTCTGCTCGTCTCTACATCTTTGGAATTTAACTCCATGCTGTGCGGATACAAAGGCGTTGATCAGAGAAGACCGGGGGCCATACGCCACGTTTTTTCCCATCACGCCTATTCCTTTCCCTGCACGGCATTGGAGAACAATCCTGTCTTTAAGTCCAAAACGTCCGGGACACTGCGTAATTTATTTGAGAAGCGCATTTTAAAAGCCGGAATATGGGCACAGGCGCCAGTCGAACGGCACTGGTCTGGCGCCGGGTGGGAGAAGGTCATCATTGACGGAGAGTTGGATGTGGGTAAAGAATGCAAAACTCTAAATGAATTCACGGGGAAAACGCGATCCTTCATGGTCAGGCAAAATGATTCTTCAAAGCTTCCTTTACCCGATCAAACCATTGATTACGTTGTCACCGATCCCCCTTATTTTGATAATGTCCAGTACAGCGACCTGTCGCATTTTTTCCGCTGCTGGCTCCGCTGGTTTCTGCCGGACCAAGCCAACTGGCAATACCAGCCCCTCCTGTCCGCTGTTGCCGAATCCAAGGAGAATGAAACAAAATTTGGTGATATCCTCGCTAAAATCTGGCAGGAATGCCACCGCGTTCTTGCCAAGCCACACGGCAGGTTGATCTTTACATACCATCACTGGCGCGCTGCTGCGTGGTCACAGCTTACCATTGCTCTTGTTAGTGCGCACTTTCGGCTGATGAATGGTTATGTCGTTCACTCGGAGAACCCAATTTCCGTCCACATCAGAAGCCTTCGCGCTCTTCAGCACGACGCGATTCTGGTGCTTAAGCCTTGCGATGACGATGGCACAAGGCATTGGGAAAAGCCGGAAAGGATACAGATGGACGACAGTGCGTCTTTCTGCCGCGGTTGTACGCAATACCTGGGCTGGATACTGGACCAAGATTTTGATCATGAAAATATCCACCTTTTATGGAACGAATTCATCGGGGGTGACTAATGGCCAAATACCCTTCAGAGATTTTCGGATGTCATCTGCGGAACATCTCTCTGGAAGCCGAAGAGATGCGGAGAAAATACTGGTGTCCGTTCCATGAATCACCATGCTACAAGCAGAGCCGGCTGATCGATTATCCCTTCGGCGTCTGCACTGCCCATGTGGATGGACAGGAAATTGCCTTATGCCCCCGGCGTTTTCTCGAGAAAAACAAGGTCTTCCATGATATTGCGCTCTCCCAGTTTGGAACAAGCGACAATGTTCTCGTTTTTTCCGAGGTTGGTTTGCCGGGTATAGGAAATTTTGATTTCGTGATGGTTCAACATAGACCGTTAAGTACCCATGTGGAGGATTTCGTTGCCGTAGAGTTTCAAACAGGTCAAACAACGAGCACGGGCCAATTGGTTGAAGGGTTTAAAGCCTTTATGAAAGATCGCCGATTACAGGAAGGTTTTTCATACCAGTTTGGGATCAATATGTATGATATCTGGAAAAGGACGTTCACCCAGATCCTCAACAAGGGTATCATCATGGAAAAGTGGGGGAAGAAGATATTGTGGGTAGTTCAAGATCCGGTATTCAATTACTTTCAAAAAAAGTTCCGACTGACTGACATGGGCTATAACAAAAGCCATTGTTCCGTATTTTCTCTTTATGATCTTAAAGAAAATGGCGAGCGTCTTGATTTGCTTCCAACAAGGATGTTCTCCTCAACTGTGGACGCCCTGTTTGACGCCTTTCGCAGGAATGACGATATCCCGCCGGTAGAGAAATTTGTGGAACGGCTTGAATCAAAACTGAGCGGCGACATGAAGATAGCCCTGCATTTGAGTCATAAAAAGCCGCCCGCAAAATTCGACGCTCCGAAACCCGGCGCCACGGGGCGAGTGCGAGAACTATCAGATGAATCCAACGACTGATTCTCTATTTAATTGCTGTACTTGCTTTCAACGATGAATATTCGTCTGCCCACAGTAATCAGTCCTGAGGGCTCATAGGTGGGCACAAAGTTTCGCGCATGTCATATTTTCTGTGATCGCGATTCAACTGTATGGGTTGAATACTGCTACATAAACGCATCAGACAAGAATCACGACTACCATAAATAAGGGGCTGTCTCGGCACAATCAAGGGCATATTAGGGCAGGTGAACGAGAGAAGTACGTAAAAGCCTGATGAAAGAAGAGATGATGCCGGCATTGCTGCATTTACCGCGTCCAAAATCCCTGCGGGTCGTAGCGCCGGATGATCGTCAATTCTGCTGCCGTCGGCGATTCTGTTTCGCGCACGTCCTCTGCAACGCGCAAATCCCAGCCCGTCTCCGCGCGAACCGACGCGATGGATTGCCCCGGATGGTATGATCGCAACACAGCCTCTCCGGTGGATGATTCGAAACCGAACACACACCGCGTCGTGATGATGGCGCTGGGGCCGCCCTGCCTCAGACCGACGCGTTCGCGCCACCCCTGTCCGTCACCGAAGCCCGGCGAAGTGATATAATCGACGCGCTCGACCAGGCGGCGCTTTTCATGAGCCATGATCACGACAAATCGCCTCGACAGGCCGGCGATATCCGCCGCCCCTCCGCTCCCGGGCAGTTTTGTCTTTGGCGATTCCGGGTTGCCCAGGTACGATGTATTCAGGTTGCCGAAGCGGTCCAGTTCCGCGCCGCCGAGAAATCCCAGATCGACGTCGCCCCGCTGGAGCAATCCCATCATGTTGATCATCCGCGTCGCCCAGAGCGCGCCGGCAATGTTCGGCGGATCACCCATCGTGTAAAGCAGTTCAGGCGCCGGCGTATCGCGCACCAAGCCGCATTCGAACAGGCCGACGGCGTTCGGCGCATGCATCTGCTTGGCAAGCGCAAAGGCAATCAACGGCAAGCGCATTCCGGTAAAAACGATTTCACCGTCCCGGATCTCGCGCGCGGCGGCGGCCACCATGATCTCCTGGGGGGTATAATCCATCTTAGTACCCATAATCCACAGGCGCGGCATAGCGATGCTCCTTCAACTGCAAGCCTTGCCAACGCTCTTCGCCCAGTTTCTGAAAATATGCTGCACGGTCCTTTACGCCGGCCACCCATTGGCCCAGCCATTCGTCATTCCCTTCCACCGTTCGCGTTGCGCGATGATAGTCGTGGTAATATTCATGATCGCGATTGTAATACCCCTGCACCGGTGATGGATGCGCGCCGCCCGGTTCGCAGACGACCGCGCATACCTTGAAACTTGGCGCAAGTACGCGATTGGGATCGCTGACGATGATTTGATGCGGAACAACTTCTTCCGCGACGATGATGATGCGTTGACTTGCGAGCGCGGCCTCTTCGCTGATGCCCAGGTTTCCCCAGGCATGCGCATTCCCGTTCTCATCCGAACGCTGAACGTGCAGGATGGCCACGTCGGGTTGAAGCGACGGGACCAACAGAACTTTTTCGCCTCCGAAAGGCGACAGAGATTGCCTGAACGCCGGATTCGTCCCCGGAATATCCGTTCCAAGCAACGAATAGGTCGGGATGTAGGGCGCCCCAAGCCCGCCCGCGAGCAGCGCAAGCGAAATGGTGAAATTGCTGTGGTCGATCACCTCAAGTCGATGCGGAATGCCCTGTTCGCAGGCCCGGCGATAGTTATGTCCCAGCCCCGCACTCACGTTGCCAACCCACGCCGCGATCACTTTCCGGACACAACCCGCACCGATCAGTTGGTCGAAGAGGATATCGGAAATAGGGCCGACCAGGGTCAAATCGCGCACCTGCCGGCGAATGATTTCGTGCCCCGCAGCAAACGGGATCAGCGACTCCAGCGCAGTGCCCATGACCACGCGGGAACCGTGCGGCACAAACCGCGCAACGGCGTCGCGCATGGTCATCATTTTGGACATCTGCGGCGCCTGTTAATCATCTAACTTTTTATATAAATTGATAAAATTGCCTCGATCAAAACCGAGAGACTTGAAGAAGGAGAGAAGATCTCCCCAATCCCATCGGGAGGCTGTAAAAATTTCGTTGATTCCCTTCCGTCGGTAAGCGTCAAAAAGATGTTTCGCCAGGGATTGGCCGATCCCTTTTCCCATGTACTGGGGCAGCACCCCTACATTCTTGATCCAGCCCCCCTGATCGAGTCCGAAGCTGTTGGTCATCAGTTCACTGATCATAAAACCGACCACCTTCTGATCCGCTACCGCCACCAGGCTGATATTCCCCTCTTTTTTGATATGTTCCTTCAGGACGGCGATTTTTTCAGCTGTTACTTCCTGGCGGATGATAATCCCCTGAATGGCAACCACTTGGGGCAGATCTCTTGCCGTCAATTTCCTTATTTTGAATAAGACCTGCTGATCCTTGTTTTCCATGATTAATCGATCCTGATAATTTTAACCTGCTTGCCCACCCATTCCGGGGGCAGATAGACCCGGCCGCTGTTGCCGCTTTGTTTGACCTCTTTTTCGATCATCTCCTCACCAAAGACCTCGAATTTGACACTGAAAGGTTTGTAACCTTTCCCTTCCGTGGAAGCCAAATCTCGTGGAATTTTTTCTTTTTTTTGAGAAGTCATCGCGTTTCGGTTCCGGGTTTGGCATGCAAGACTGGCGTCCCATGCACTTGTTTTGTTTTAACCGCAACGAGGATAGGAGATGCCATCCTGCATGTCAAGGAGATTTTAAAAAAGGGGTTCCGACGGGGAATGGCAAGGGTTTATTCAGCCCGGAGTTTTTTCTTGACAAAAGGTCGCATAGCTGTATTATAGCTCAATCGATGTGGTTATTCTTGTTTCTCGTATCTTACCGGCATCTGAAATGGCAACTGCGCGGATTCGCTCGCAGCAGATGAGGCGCCGGTTGGAAATACCGCGGTTTATATTGCTTCCGTCGCTCCAGTCAGCAAAAAAACGGCGGCATTTTTTATTGATCAAGGAGGAGACCTATGGCCGATCTCAGTTGGATACCCAGGGAATCGAAGGAGAAGAATCATTACCTCTGGGGGGAGGAGCACTTCGGAACGGAGCCGCCGTCCGTCATTTACGAAAAAAGACCCATCCTGGACCCGGAGGGGAAGGTCGTGGACGGGCTCTATTCCGCATGGATTATTCTCAACAATCCCAAACAGTTCAACTCTTACACCACAGGCATGGTCAAGGGTGTTATTGCCGGATTTCAAAGGGCTTCCGCAGACAGCACGGTAGTGGCCGCCATCTTTACGGCCGTCGGCGACAAGGCCTTCTGCACCGGCGGGAACACCAAGGAATACGCGGAATACTATGCCGGCCGGCCCAATGAATACGGCCTCTACATGGACCTCTTCATCGCGATGGTGGATGGCATCCTCGGCTGCAAAAAGCCCACCATCTGCCGGGTAAACGGCATGCGCGTGGCGGGCGGGCAGGAGATCGGCATGGCCTGTGATCTGACGATCACGAGCGATCTGGCGATTTTTGGCCAGGCCGGTCCTCGCCATGGCTCCGCCCCGGACGGCGGCAGCACGGATTTCCTCCCGTGGATGCTGCCGATGGAGCTGGCGATATGGAACTGCATCTCCTGCGAGCTGTGGAGCGCCTACAAGATGAAGAGGCTGGGTCTCCTTTCCAAGTGTCTGCCGGTCATCCGGGAAGTTGGAAAGTGGATTCGCAACCCCGGCGTCGTGACGGAGAGTTATCTGGAGGACGGGGAGATCGTTTACGGTGAGTTCAAAACCGGCGAAGAGGCGAAAAAGGCTCGTGAATACATCAACAATGCAACGATAGACTTTGCCCTGGTGGATGCCGAGGTCAACAAAATACTATGGACTTTCACGAACCTCTTCCCCGGCTGCCTGATTAAGAGCACAGAGGGTGTCCGCATGAAGAAGAAATTTTTCTGGGACCAGACCAAGGTCATCAACCGGCACTGGCTGGCAGCCAACATGGCCACAGAGGCGAATCTGGGCTTCACCGCATTTAACACGAAAAAAATCACCGGCAAGGATACCATCGATTTTATCGAGTATCGCCGCCTTCAGGCAAGTGGAGCGGCATTTGATACGGATTTTATGGCCGCCGTACTGCCCGGCCCCAAGAAGGAATAGGAAAAGAGTAAAAAGGGTCAGGTCTTGGGATTTGAATTCAAGTCCCAAGACCTGACCTCCAAAAGGAGAGGGAGAAACATGTCGTTTCAGCACATCAAAACGGATCAGGAAAAAGGGCTGGCGCGGATTACGCTGGCCCGTCCCAAACACAACGTGCTCAACATCGAAATGATGAAGGAGCTCAATGCGGCCCTTTCATCCCTCGCGGCGGATGCAGATCTGAAGTGCGTGGTCTTCGCAGGCGAGGGACCAAGCTGGTGCGCCGGCGTCGATGTGGGAGAACATCGTCCCGAAATGGTTGCGGAGATGATGGGCGCCTTCAACGGCATCTTTGAAATAATGGAAAAAATGGATATGCCGTTGATTGCCGCGGTGCATGGCCCCTGCCTGGGAGGCGGCATGGAACTGGCCATTGCCTGCGATATCATCGTTGCCTCGTCCAAGGCCACTTTTGGCCAGCCGGAAATCCGCCTTGGCTTTTTCCCTCCTTACGCGGCCATACGCCTTCCCCAACTTGTAGGGCCCGCCAAAGCCATCGAGATTTGTGCAACCGGCAGGATCTATTCCGCCGACGAGGCCAAGTCCATGGGGCTGATCAGCCAGGTGGCCGGAGAGGAAGCGTTCGGCGCGGCCGTGGAGGGCGTCGTAGGCAGTCTCCTTCTGAGCAGCCCGCTCATTCTCCGTCTCAACAAACGCGCCGTTACCAGGCATATCGGGATGGCCTTTCCACAGGCCCTCGCGGGGGTAACGGACCTGTTCCTGAACAGACTGATGAAAACGGAAGACACACTGGAGGGGATCAACAGCTTCTGCGAAAAACGCAAACCGGACTGGAAAAACAGATAGATCCGGATCGAAGGAGGCCAGATGAGCAAAATCAGTAAGATTGGCGTTGTCGGCGCCGGCAATATGGGCAGCGGCATTGCTCAGAAAATCGCCCAGGAAGGCCTCGATGTCGTCATGGTGGATACCGGGGAAGAATGGGTCAAGCGAGGCATGGACAATATCGAGCGGCTGCTCCGGGAGGGTGCGGAGAGGAAGATCTTCCATCCGGACGACATCGGCCGCATCATGTCCCGTATCACCGGAACCACGGACCTTCAGGCGCTGGCGGATGCCGATCTGGTGATCGAAGCGGTCTTTGAGGACAAAGGGGTCAAGACCGAGCTCTTTAAAAAGCTGGACGCCATCTGCATGGAGAAGACCATCCTTGCCACCAACACATCGAGTTTCTATGTCCGTGAATTTGCCGAAGCAACATCGAGACCGGACCGGGTCATCGGGCTCCATTATTTTTATCATCCCGCCAAGAACCGCCTGCTGGAGGTCATCCCCCACGGAAAAACATCATCGCAAACCATCGACCGCGCGCTGCTGGCGGCCAAGCTGCATGGGAAGACCGCCATCCTGGTGAAGGACGCACCCGGTTTCGCGGTCAACCGTTTTTTTGTCCCTTTCCTGAACGAAGCCGCCCGGATGCTGGAGGAAGGGCTGGCCGGCATCCCCACCATCGAGGAGGCGGCGAAGAGGGCTTTCCGGATCGGCATGGGGCCTTTTGAACTGATGAATGTGACCGGCATCCCGATCGCGGTCCATGCCTCGGCCACGCTGGGCAATGAACTGGGCCCATTTTACATGACCGCCGGGATCATGAAGTCGCAAATGGAGAAAAAGGCCAACTGGGATCTTACCGGCGATGTGCAGGAAGAGAAGATCAACGCCGTGATGGATCGCCTTTATGGCGTCTGTCTCGGCGTGGCCGCCGCGCTGGTCGATGAAGGGGTGGCCACGATGGAGGATACCGACCGGGGAGCGAAGGTCGGCCTGCGGTGGACGCTTGGGCCGTTTGAGATCATGAACCGGTTGGGCATCGAAAAGACCTTCGCCCTGGTCGAGAAAGTGGTTTATAGATATCCCGATTTCCGGATGCCGGGGCTCCTGACAGCGCAACGTCGGTCGGGCCGGCCCTTTGCCTTTACGCTGGTCAACCTGGCCATCGATCAGGACATTGCCACGATTACCATCAACCGCCCGGAGGCGATGAACGCGTTGAATGAAACCGTCGTGGAGCAGTTGACCGAACGGTTTTCTGAAGCGGAGCGGAATCCCGGCGTTTCGGCCATTGTTTTTCAGGGCGCCGGAAAAGCCTTCGTGGCCGGGGCGGATATCCGCTACTTTGTTGAAAAGATCAAGGCCGGGAAAATTGCGGATATCGTGGATTTTACCCGAAAGGGCCATCGTTTATTCCGGCGGATTGAAGATTCAAAGAAGCGGACCATCGCCCTTCTGGACGGCCTTTCGATGGGCGGCGGAAGTGAACTCGCCCTCGCCTGCCAGGCCATTGTGGCCACGCCGGCAGGCTCTCTCTCCTTCCCGGAAACGGGGATCGGAATCTACCCGGGCTTGGGCGGCATGTTGCGGCTGGGACGCCATCTGGGACCGGAACTCGCCAAGTATTACGTCTTAACCGGCGCCGCAATCACCGCCGCGGATGCGCAAGCGCTCGGCATTGTGACCCGTCTGGTCGACCCCTCCGCCGTGGATGAGGCGATCCGGGACCTGATCACGGAAGAGAGGCCGGACAAGTATCGCCCGCGGCCGATTCCCGACCGGTTTACCCTCTGGCAGACCCTGTTCGGCGCAGAAAACACCGCAATCCTCCTGGAGGGGAAAATCCCGCCGGGCACGGATGAGGCAGTTGTGTCGCGAATTTTGAAAACCCTGGGCAACAAGGCGCCGCTGGCTCTGAAACTGGTCAACCAGATCATTGACCGACAGGCGAAAGCCTCCCCGGACGAGGGGATCGAGATCGAGCTGAACAACCTGAGTAAGATCTTTGCCACCGCAGATGCGCTGGAGGGCCTCTCTTCGCTGGGCCGGAAAAAGCCTGAATACAAGGGCGTATAAGTATAAAGGAGACGAACCGATGGAAATGATCTCATGGAAAATGTCGGCGGCGGGCCTTCCGATCGAGAAAGTGGTTTCCCCCCCTCCCGTTCCCGGACCGGGCGAAGTTCTGCTCAAGGTAGCGGGCTGCGGCGTTTGCCATACCGATCTCGGTTTTTATTATAACGGCGTCCGCACCAAAACCCCCCTCCCCCTGACGCTGGGCCACGAAATCAGCGGCATCGTCGAGGCTGCCGGCGCCGGCGCCGAGTTCTGGGAAAAGAAGGCGGTCATCGTGCCGGCGGTTCTGCCGTGCGGCGTGTGCGATGTGTGCAGGCGCGGCAAAGGCAATATCTGTGCGGTGCAGAAAATGCCCGGCAACGACATACCGGGGGGATTTGCCAGCCACATTGTCGTCCCCGCCGGAAACCTCTGCGCGGTTCCCGTGGATGACCAATTCCGGCCCATTTCCACATCGGGCGTTTCGCTGGCCGAACTCTCCGTCCTGGCCGATGCGATAACGACCCCCTACCAGTCCATCATCGAATCGGGCCTCTCCGGGGAAGATACCGCCATTTTCATCGGCATCGGCGGGGTCGGCGGCTTCGGCGCGCAGATCGCCCGCGCTCTCGGGGCTTTGGTCGTAGCGGTGGACATCGACCCGGACAAGCTGAAGGCGATCGCCCCTTATGTGGATATCACATTCAACGCCCTGGAGCTGCCGGCAAAGGAGTTGAAAAAGGCCGTATCCGATTTCATCAAGAGCCGGAAAAAACGCCCGACGGAATGGAAGATATTTGAAACCTCAGGAACGGCGGCGGGCCAGAAAACGGCCTTCGGGCTTCTCACCTATGGGGCTTCGCTCCAGGTGGTCGGTTTTACGATGGACACGGTAGAGATCCGGCTCTCCAACCTGATGGCCTTTCACGCCATGGCGCGGGGCAACTGGGGCTGCCTGCCTGAACATTACCCGGCCGTGCTGAAACTCGCCCTTGCGGGAAGCGTCCGAATCGCCCCTTTTGTAAAGACCTACCCGCTCGGCGAGATCAATGAAGTGTTCGAGATGGTCCACCAAAGAAAAACATCCATGCGGCCGATTCTTGTTCCTTAGATTGCCGATTGTGTGGTTGAAGCCTCGTAAAAAGTCAAAATACCCTCTCCCTCGACGGGGGAGGGTCAGGGTTGGGTGGTAAGAGATCGTCTTCCCACAAGGTGTTTCCCCCTCCCCTCAATCCCCTCCCGCCGGGGGAGGGGAAGAAACGCAGTGTGTTCCGCCAGGGAACGGGAAACGTCACTTTTAACGAGCCTGTCAACACTGGAAACCGATTTTAAAGGGAGGAAACGTTGAAAGAACTGATGACGGGAAATGAAGCGCTCGCCTACGGCGCTTATCTCAGCGGGGTGCGGGTCGGGGCGGCCTACCCGGGAACGCCCAGCACGCAGATCATGGAAAAGTTTGCGACTTTTCCCGGGGTTCACGCCGAATGGACCCCGAACGAAAAGGTGGCGATGGATGTCGGCATCGGGGCGGCCTTCGCGGGAACGAGAGCCCTGGTTTCCACCAAACATGTGGGGCTGAATGTGGCGGCCGATTCACTCTTCTATGCCGTCTATACCGGCTTGAACGCGGGGCTCCTGATCGCCTGCGCCGACGATCCGGGCATGCACAGTTCCCAGAATGAGCAGGACAGCCGAAACTATGCAAAATTCGCCAAGGCGCCCATGCTGGAGCCCTCCGACAGTGAAGAGGCCATGCAATTTGCCGCCGCGGCCCTGGAAATGAGTGAAACCTTTGACACGCCGGTCATCGTCCGCTTCGTGACCCGCATCTCCCACTCCTCTTCGGTGGTGGAGGTCGATCCTGCCGCGGCACCGCCTCCCGCCAGGGAACACGGACCCTACAAGCGGGATATCGGGAAATTTGTGATGGTGCCCGGAAATGCCAGACGCCGACATCCGGTCGTGGAGGAGCGGATCAGGAAGTTGCGGGAATACGCCGACTCCACCCCGCTGAACCGGATCGAACCAGGAAATGACGATCTGGGGATCGTCGCCGCCGGCGCCGTCTACCAGCATGCCCGGGAGGTGTTCCCCGAGGCGACGTTTCTCCGGTTGGGCATGGTATATCCTCTGCCGGAGAAACTGATCCGCGAGTTTGCTTCCCGGGTTAAAAAAGTCCTGGTCATTGAAGAGCTTGATCCGTTCTTTGAAGAGCATATCCGTTTGCTGGGCATTCCCGTTACCGGCAAGGACGTTTTTCCGCTCGTCGGCGAATTCAGCCCCACACTGATCCGCCAGGCCGCCGTCAAGGCCGGCATTCTTCCGGCGGCCATTTCCGGATCATCGCCTGCGCCGACGCTGGACATCCCTGTCCGTCCTCCCACCCTTTGCCCCGGCTGCGGCCACCGCGGCATGTTTGCCGTCCTCAAGGAGGCCGACGTGACGGTCATGGGCGACATCGGATGTTACACGCTGGGGGCGGCCTCGCCGCTCGAGGCGCTCCATTTCTGCGGCTGCATGGGCGCGAGCATCGGCGTAGCCCACGGGATGGACATGGGGGGGGTTCCTGATCGTCATGTCGCGGTCATCGGCGATTCCACGCTCTTCCACTCCGGCCTGCATCCGTTGATCAACACCCTCTACAACCAGGGGAAAACAACCACGATCATCGCGGACAACGCAACCACCGGAATGACGGGGCATCAGCATCATCCGGGGACCGGGCAGACGCTGCAAAAACAGCCGACCGTGAAGGTCGATCTGGAAAGAATGGTACGAGGTCTGGGCTTTACCAAGGTTGACGTATGCGATCCCAATCTGATGGATGATTTCCGGAAAATACTGGAAGACCACCTGAAAAGCGACGGGGCATCGGTGATCATTGCGCGGCGGCCCTGCGCTTTGCAGTCCAGGGAAAAAAGAACGCCTCCCCGGATCGATCCGGATCTTTGCACGAATTGCGGGACGTGCCTGGATATCGGCTGCTCGCCCCTCGTTCAGCAGGATGATTGCGTGAGCATCAACGAGGCGATGTGCACCGGTTGCGGCCTCTGCGTGCAGGTCTGTCCCGCCGCTGCAATCCGGCAGGAAGCAAAATAATTCGCCCCTTCAGGAGAATGAACGTGAAAAAAATAGACTATTTGCTGGCCGGGGTTGGCGGCCAGGGAACCATTCTGGCGAGTAGAATCCTGGCAGGCGCCGGCGTGGAACTGGGTTATGATGTAAAGACCGCCGAGGTTCACGGCATGGCGCAGCGCGGCGGCAGTGTTGAGAGCCATGTACGCTGGGGGGAAAAGGTCTATTCACCGCTGGTGGAACATGGCATGGCGGATTATCTGATCGGCTTTGAAATGGTCGAGGCTGCCCGCTGGCTCACCTATCTGAGTAAAAACTCGGTGACTTTGATCAACCGCTTTCGCATCCCGCCGCCGCTTGTCAATCTGGGAAAGACCCGGTACCCTTCGGAAAAGGAGATCGAGAATCTGCTGCAATCGGGCGGCGCCAAGGTGCAATGGGTGAATGCCTCGGTCATGGCCGAGGAAGCGGGCAATCCGGCCATGGCGGGGGTGGTTTTGCTTGGGGCCCTATCGAGCTTGGTGGGCGGCGGCCAGGAAATTTGGCTGCAGGTGATCGAGCGCCTGGTTCCGGCGCGATTTGTGGAAATGAACCAGAAGGCATTTCTCGCGGGCAGGGACGCAGACCGGGGATAGCCGCTTTTCACCCCTACCCTAACCCTCCCCCGTCAAGGGGGAAGGGAGCAAGGGGAGGGAGGCGCTCCATAACCAGACCACGGCGGACGCTCTCGTAACCAGTGAATTTTCCCCTCCCCCGGCGGGAGGGGATTAAGGGGAGGGGGAGGGGGAAGATATGCCCGGGGAAAAAGAGAGACCGCAGACCGGTTTTCGCTCAACGGTGAAACTGAAGCAACTCATGGCGGGCCATTTTCATGAGTTGGACGATGCTTCGATGACCGGCTCCCGAAAGATTGCCTGGTGTACCAGTGTGGGGCCTGCCGAGCTGCTTCGGGGCATGGGTTTTCTGGTCTATTTCCCTGAGAATCACGCAGCCATGCTGGGGGCTACCCGGATGGCCGCCGATTCGATCCCCCACGCCAACGCGATCGGTTATTCACCCGATATCTGCTCCTATCTGACTTCGGACATCGGTTCCTTCCTGCGAAAAAAGACGCCCCTCACGGCGGCCTACCAGATTGCTTCCGTGCCGAGGCCGGATGTGCTCGTATTCAACACGAACCAATGCCGGGATGTGAAAGACTGGTTTGCCTGGTATGCCCGTGAATTCCAGGCGCCTTTATTGGGCATCCATACCCATCGCGAGCTTGGCGAAATCCGGGAGTATCAGGTTAGTGACATCGCCCGGCAGATGGAGGAGATGGTTCCCGCACTGGAGCGGGTCACGGGCGAGACACTGCGCCGGGATCGCCTCGAGGAAGCGGTTTCCCTGTCGCGGGACACCTCCCTGCTGTGGAAGGCCTGCCTGGAAATGAACGCCTCCTTCCCCGCGCCGTGGACATTCTTCGATGCGACGATCCACATGGGCCCCGCCGTGGTCGCGCGGGGGACACGGGAAAGCGTCTTGTATTATGAAACGCTTCTGGCGGAACTCCGGGAGCGGGCCGCAGCCGGTATTTCTACGGTGCCGGACGAAAAGCACCGCCTGTACTGGGAAGGCATGCCCATCTGGGGAAAACTGAGGCCGCTCTCGGAGCAGTTCAGCGCGTTGCACGCATCGGTCGTGGCATCCACCTATTGCAACAGTTGGATTTTCGACCAGCTCGATCCGGCGGACCCTTTCACCAGCATGGCCAGGGCCTATACGGAACTGTTTATCGTCCGGGATGAAACGTACAAGGAACAGTACATCAGCCGCTGTTTCGATCTCTATCAATTCGACGGCATCCTCTTTCATGATGCCAAAACCTGCCCCAACAATTCGAATAACCGTTACGGCATGCCGGAACGGCTGATGAAACGGCTGGGCGTTCCCGCATTGACCATCAACGGCGATCTGAACGATTTGCGATGTTACTCCGAAGAGCAGGCCAGGACCAATATCGAGGCTTTCATTGAGCAGCTTGAGGAAGCGGCCTGACTCAGCCCAAGGCTTCCGCGTAAAATGTTCGAACCGAACCGACCCTATTTTTCTTAAGGAGGAGTATCTATGTTGACCAAGGCGTTCATCCCGTATCGCGGTTATTACAGCACCCCTTTCGCACGCTGGCAGGGGGCGATGGCCAATGAGCATGCCATTGTCCTCGCCGCCGAGACCTCTAAACGGTTCCTGATGGAAAGGAAATGGGATGCCGGCATGTTTGACTATCTCATCCTGGGGATGACCATCGGCCAGCCGCAATGGTTTTACGGAAGTCCGTGGGCAGCGGCGCTGATCGGCGCCGCCTCGATCCCGGGTATGCTCATCAGCCAGGCCTGCTCCACTTCGACGACCTGCATTTATCAGGCCGGTGTAGGCGTGGAGACGGGCCTTTACCAAAATGTCTATGCGCTGATGACGGATCGCTGCTCCAACGGCCCCCACACCGTCTGGCCCAATCCGCAGGGGCCGGGAGGCCAGGTCATCTCGGAAAATTGGCTGATGGACAACTTCTCGAGAGACCCTTGGGCCAGGGGCCCCATGATCCAGACCGCGGAAAATGTGGGCAGGGAGGCGGGTATCACCCGGGAAGCCTGTGACCGGGTAAGCCTGAGGCGTTATGAACAATACCTTGATGCCCTTGCCGACGACCGTGCCTTTCAACGGAGCTACCTCTTTCCTGTTGAGGTAAAAGCCGGCAAAAACAAGACTTTTCGGTTGGAAAAGGATGAGGGCATCATGGAAACGACAGCCGCCGGGCTGGCCGGCCTGAAACCCGTTATCCCGGAAGGGGTCCATACCTTTGGTTCGCAGACCCATCCGGCGGACGGCAACGCCGCCGTCATCGTCACAACCAGGGAAAAGGCAAAGGAGTTGAGCGCCGATCCCAAGGTGGAGATTCAGATCCTCTCCTATGGTTACGCCCGGGCAAAAAAAGGCTTCATGGCCATGGCAACCGCCCCCGCCGCGCGGATGGCGCTCGATCAGGCAGGGATCACCGCCGACCAGGTGAAAACGGTGAAGACCCACAACCCCTTTGCGGCAAACGACATTTATCTGGCCAAGGAGTTGGGGTTGGATATCAATACAATGAACAATTACGGCAGCACCATCGTTTATGGGCATCCCCAGGCCCCCACGGCCGCGCGAAACATTATCGAGGGGATTGAAGAGACGGTGAAGCTGGGAGGAGGCTATCTGCTGTGGGCCGGCTGTGCGGCAGGGGATACAGGGGCCGCGCTGGTCATTAAGGTTCGTTAGCCAAAACGCCGCGGCCAATGTCTGTCGGGAATTTTAAGATGCAATCGGTCATTGACTTGGCCACGAATCATCAATATAGTGTAACCCTATCGGACAGAATCATGAGATTCATCAACAGCCCCTCTTTCAGAGGAAAGGGCAAGGCTGTTGTAATGATCAGGGATTGAAAGGAGGTGGAATCGCCTGAAATGATCGCCAGAATAGCAGGGGGGGACAGATTTTAGATCTGTCCCCATTCACTGCGAGATATTTCATCACTAAAAAAGGGGGGAAACAGCATGAATCACAAAATGGTAAGCAAGGTCAGTCTGATCACCGCATACACCCTATTTTTCTGCCTTTGGTTGACGGGTCCGGCCATGGCTGCGGAACCGATCAAGATCGGTTTCGTAGCCTCCATCACCGGCGGCGCGTCGTTCCTGGGACAACCGGAGAAGGACACCGCCCTCATGGTCCAGGAGTGGATCAACAAGGAGGGGGGGATCAAGGGTGTTCCGGTACAAATCATCATTGAAGATTCCAAAAGCGATCCGAGCCAGGCCGTTCTCGCGACGAAGAAACTGATTGAGAACGACAAGGTGGTCGCGATCATCGGCTCTTCCACTTCCGGCGAATCGATGGCCATGGCCCCGATCTGCGAAGCCGCCAAAATCCCGATGATCTCCATGGCGGCTGCCCTGCAGATTGTGACGCCGGCCGATGAATACAAGCGAATCACCGGGACCGCTGAGATGCCCCGCGTTCAGCGTCCCTGGATATTCAAGACCCCGCAAACCGATACCTCCGCGGTGGAAGCCATCTATGCCTATATGAAAAAGAATGGCATCGCCAAGGTGGGCCTTGTCACGGTCAGCGACGGCTTCGGGAGCAGCGGGCGCAATGAGCTGAAGCGGATGGCGGCGAAATACGGTATCAACCTCGTAGCCGACGAGGTGTATGGACCGAAAGATGCCGACATGACGGCACAATTGACAAAAATCAAGAGCAGCGGCGCCCAGGCGGTGATCAACTGGTCGGTTGGTCCCACCCAGGTGATCGTTACGAAAAACTGGAAGGCCCTGGCGATGGGGATGCCGCTTTATCAGAGCCACGGCTTCGGCAGTAAAAAGAATATCGAACTGGCAGGCGGTTCCGCCGAAGGGGTCATTGCTCCGCTGGGCCGTCTCGTCGTATGGGACAAACTCCCCAAGACCCATCCCCAGTATCAGGTCCTCTCCCGTTATGCTGCGGAATACGAAAAACGGACAAAGGCCGATGTTTCAACCTTTGGCGGCCATGGCTATGACGGGCTCTATCTGGCAATCGACGCGATCAAGGCCGTAGGCCCTGACAAGGCGAAGATCAGGGACTTCCTGGAAACCAATATCAAAAATTGGCCGGGTACGGGCGGCGTATTCAACCTCTCCGCTACCGACCATACCGGGCTGGACCTTTCCGCATTCGAAATGATCCAGGTCGTAAACGGCGACTGGGCTTTCGCCAAATAGACTTGTTCGCGACACTCCGCTCCGTCAGCGGTTGGCAGTCTGTTGATGATTGCCAACCGCTGACTGTTGCATGGCGAAAACGCATACAGAGGACGAAGCGATGGATCTGCAGGGTCAAATCATTCAATATCTGGCAACAGGGCTCACCCTGGGCAGCATTTACGCCATGGTAGGCCTGGGTTTCACGATCATCTACAATGCCACGGGCATCATCAATCTGGCGCAGGGCGAGTTTGTGATGTTCGGCGGTCTGATCATGGTTTTTTTCACAACCACGCTCGGTCTGCCGCTGTTTGTGTCGTTTTTCATCACGCTGGCGCTGACCACCGGCATCGGCATGATCTATGAGCGGCTCTTCATCCGTCACCCGTCAAAAACAGCGCCGCTGATGACCCTGCTGATCATCACGGTGGCGGTTTCCATTTTCTTCCGCGGAATCGCAATGTTTATCTGGGGGAAAGACCCGTACAGCCTCCCCCATTTTTCTTCCGCGAAACCCATCATTATCGGAGGCGCGGCGATCCTTCCGCAGGTATTCTGGATCCTGGGCCTTTCACTGCTGGCGGTCATCCTGATGAACCTCTTCTTCAACCGTACCATTACCGGCAAGGCGATGAGCGCGTGCGCGGTCAACCGCGTGGCCGCCTCTCTGGTGGGGATCGACCCCGCCAAAATGGTGCTGCTCTCGTTTGCGCTGAGCGCCACACTGGGCGCCCTGGCAGGGGCATCGATCACCCCGATTGCGCTGATGGAATATGACCGGGGGCCCATGCTCGCATTGAAGGGGTTCTGCGCGGCGGTCCTGGGTGGGCTGGGTTTTGGGACCGGGGCGGTCGTTGCGGGCTTTCTGTTGGGGTTGATCGAATCCTTTACGACAGGCTTCATTTCATCGGCATTCAAGGAGGCGACCGCCCTCATCATCCTGATCCTCGTTCTGTTCATCAAGCCCAGCGGCATCTTCGGCAGCGCTGAAGTCGGAAAAATTAAAAAAATATAGGGATCGGTATGGGAAAGCACAATTACCTCAAGCTCCTGGCAATGACTGCCGTTGTTGCAGTCCTCCCTCTCATCGTCAGCGGGGATTATCACCTGAGCATCCTGGTATTCATGGGGATCAACTGCATGGTCGTTGTCGGCTTGAGTCTGCTGATGGGTTATGCCGGCCAGATATCCCTGGGGCATGCCGCCTTCTTCGGCATCGGCGCCTATTCCACGGGCGTCCTGACCACCCATTACGGACTTTCCATTTACGCCGCGTTTGCGTGCGGCATCCTCTTCTCCTCGCTGGTTGCCGTCATCATCGGCATCCCCGCGCTACGGCTGAAAGGGCACTATCTCGCAATCGCGACCCTGGGAATCGGCGAGATCATCTATATCATCTTCAATGAAATGGTCGACCTGACCGGCGGTCCCTCCGGTCTCTCCAACATCCCCGCATTTCATATCGGCAGTTATACATTCACCCACAGCATCCAGTACTATTATCTCGTCTGGGGTACATTGCTTGCAATCCTCTGGTTTTCGCTGAACCTGATCCATTCCAGGGTTGGACGGGCGCTGAAGGCCATGCACGGCAGCGAAGTGGCCGCCGGCGCGATGGGGGTCAATCTATCGGCCTACAAGATCCAGATTTTTGTCCTCTCCGCCATTTACGCCTCGATCGCCGGCAGCATTTATGCCCACTTTGTCAGTTTCATCGCTCCAAACAATTTTGCATTGATGAACTCGATCATGTTCCTCGTCATGGGCGTCGTCGGCGGGCTCCACAATATCTGGGGCGCCGTCATGGGGACGTCGCTGATGACGTTCCTGCCGGAATACCTTAGGGTATTCAAAGACTTCGACATCCTGATTTACGGCGCCATCCTGCTGGCGATCCTTCTGTTTATGCCCGAAGGATTTCTGGAGGGGATACCGATGCTCTACCGCAAATATTTCAAGCGAGGGGATGCATGACCACCAATCCGTTTATTCTCGAGACCGAACGCCTGCATAAAACCTTCGGCGGCCTGATGGCGATTTCCGACCTCTCCTTCAAGGTGCGGGAGGGGGAGATCAAGTCCGTCATCGGACCCAACGGGGCCGGCAAGACGACCCTCTTCAATCTGATCACCGGTGTGCACCCTGTCTCCTCCGGCGCCATCATTCTCCGGGGGAAGCCCATCAACGGCCTTAAATCCCATGTTATTGCCGGGTTGGGTGTTTCTCGAACGTTCCAGACGGTCGAGCTCTTTCCCCAGATGACGGTTCTGGAAAACGTGATGGTCGGTTGCCATCCCCGATCACGGGCCGGCCTGTTTGCATCCGGGTTCCGGCTTCCGCGGATGAGAAAAGAGGAAAAATGGATACGGGATCAATCCTTTGAGAAACTGGAATTGGGCGGCCTGCTGGGACGGGCCGATCTGCCCGCCGGGAGCCTGCCGTTGGGCGAACAGAAGACACTGGAAGTTCTCAGGGCCCTCTCCACCGGCCCCAGGCTCATCCTTCTTGATGAACCGGCCGCCGGCCTGAACGAGGTGGAAACGCAAAAAATGGCGGGCCTGGTTTACAGCATCCGGGAGAGCGGCGTTACGATCCTCCTTGTGGAACATGACATGTCTCTGGTCATGAAGGTATCGGACGAAATTGTTGTGATCAATTACGGGGAAAAGATCGCCGAGGGGCCGCCGGCCCAGATTCAGAATAACCCGAGGGTTATCGAAGCCTATCTGGGGGGAGAGAGTCTGCTATGCTTGAACTGAGGGGGGTAAATGCCTTCTATGGAAATATCCAGGCGTTGAAGAATGTTTCCCTGACCATTCCGCACGGCAGCATGGTGACCATTATCGGCGCCAATGGCGCGGGGAAAACAACCCTTCTGAAATCGATTTCCGGCCTGATCCAGTCGAAGAGCGGTTCCATCACCTACGAGGGAACGGAAATCTCTTCCCTTCCGCCGGTCAAGATCGTCTCTATGGGTATTTCCCTGGTCCCGGAAGGCAGGCAGCTCTTTACCCACTTGACCGTCCTGGACAACCTCCATCTGGGGGCCTATTTGTACTACGGCAAGAAGACCAAGGATGAAATTCAGGAGCGACTCGAGGGGATATACCGGATATTTCCGCTCCTTAAGCTAAGAACCAAGCAACTGGCCGGCACCCTGAGCGGCGGGGAACAACAGATGGTGGCGATCGCGCGGGCCCTCATGTCGCGGCCCAAGCTGCTCATCCTGGATGAGCCGTCCATGGGACTCGCCCCAATGCTCGTTGCGGAAATACTTCGGGTCATTAAAGCTCTGAATGACCAGGGAACCACCATCCTTCTGGTGGAGCAAAACGCCCAGGCGGCGCTGCATATCGCCCGATACGGCTATGTCCTGGAAACCGGCTCCGTGGTGATCGAAGGCACGGCCGCGGATCTTCTGGCTGACGAAAAAGTGCTCCATGCCTACCTTGGAAAATAATGGATCCATGCGGGGGAACGGAGCCGTCGATAAAGGGTTAACTTCCGTTCTCCAATGCGGAAAAAGGGGGTGCTACGATGGAAGAGAATTCGGATTTTCGGCCCCGATCGTTTGCGGTTGTCGGCGCCGGCCCGGTCGGGTGCATTGTCGCCGCATTTCTGGCCAAAGGCGGGTATGAGGTCACGCTGTGCGACGTCTTCCCCGAATTGCTCAAGCCGGCCCTGGATCCCGGCATCATCATCGAAGGGGCGGAGCATCTCCAGCAGGCGGTCACCAGAACCTGCACCAGCATTGACGATCTTGCGGAATATCTTCCCGATGTGATCTTCCTTACCGTCAAGGCCAATGCCCTTCCGCTGATCTCTTCGGCCATTGAAGGTTTTTACAGAGAGGGGCTCCATGTCATCAGTTGGCAGAACGGCATCGACACGGAGGCGGTAATCGCCGACACCCTCGGCAAAAAACCGGTGATGAGGGCCGTCGTCAATTGGGGCTGCACTCTCGTAAAACCGGGCCATGTTCATATGCCCTTTCACCATCCCCCCCATTTGTTGCAGGAACTCGATCCAGACTCCGCAGGTGCGGCGCTTGCAGTCGCAAAAATCCTGACCGCGTGCGGGCTTCCCACCAGCCACACAACCAATATTCACTCCATGGTCTGGCGAAAAGCGATCCTGAATTCTTCGATGAACCCTGTCTGCGCGGTGACCGGCTTGACGATGGCGCAGGCGATGAACGATCCGATCGTTTTGCAGATCGTCGAATCATTGTTGAAAGAGTGCATCGCCGTTGCCAGGGCCAACGAGATCGAACTGGGTTGGAACTACTATCCCCATGCCGTCGAGTACATGAGAAAGGCCGGCGATCACAAACCTTCCATGCTCATCGACATCGAAAACAGACGCCGGACGGAGATCGATTTCATGAACGGCAAAATTGTCGAATATGGCCTGCAGGCGGGCGTGGAAGCGCCTTACAACCGGACGCTGCGGGCCCTTGTCAAGGCATTGGAACCGAAATAGACCGATATGAATTCTCGACCCCTGTTTGTCGGAGTGGACATCGGCGCCTCCAGAACAAAGGTGGCCGTACTCGATTCGGCAAAAAAACTGATCGGGTATGCCGTTTCAAAGTCGGGAAACGATTTCAGCGCCGCCGCGGAAAACGGCCTCGTTGCTTCCCTCGCGATGGCGAATGCGTCCAGGGAAGAGATATCCGCCGCAGTCTCTACCGGATATGGGAGACGAAACGTTTCGTTCGCGACATTGGAAAAAACGGAAATCAGTTGCCACGGCAAGGGGTGTTTTCATGAATTCCCTTTCAGCATCAGCATCATCGATATCGGCGGCCAGGACAACAAAATAATCAAGTTGGACGCTGAGGGCCGTCGCACCGGTTTTAAAATGAATCGGAAATGCGCCGCCGGGACAGGGGCCTTCCTCGAAGAGATGTCCGCCCGCCTGGACATCCCCATCGAGAAGATGGACGGCTTGGCCAGACAATCCGAAAATCTGATCGAACTGGGGAGTTTCTGCACCGTCTTCTCGGCAACGGAGGTATTGGAAAAAATTCGCCAGGGGAAAAAGGTCCCGGACATCGTCAAAGGCCTTTTCCTCTCCGTAATCAAGAGGGTTCTGGAAATGGAGTCTCTGACGGAACATGTTGTCATGACGGGAGGCGTCGTGGCCCACAATCCGTTTCTCGTCACGATGACCGAAGGGATGGTCGGGAGGAAGCTGCTCGTTCCCGAGTACCCCCAACTGACAGGCGCGATCGGCGCCGCGCTCTACGCTATCGAAACGAGTGCTGAGTGCTGAGGACTGAGTAGGGGCGGGTTTGAAAACCGCCCTTACGAAACTCAGCACTTAGTCCTCAGCACTCAGCACTTAGCACTTGTTTTCAAGGAGAGGTGTAATATGGCTCACTGGATGAATCTCGGTCAAATGCTGAAAGTGAACGCAAAGAAGTTCCGCACCAAGACTGCAATCAAGGATAGGGAAAGAAGCTTCACCTATCCGGAAGTAAACGGACGTGTAAACCGGCTTGCAGGGAGCCTTCTTTCCATAGGGCTGAAGAAGGGAGACAAGGTTGCGGTCCTCCTCGAAAATTGTATTGAAATCATCGAGGTTTATCTGGCTACGGCCAAAGCGGGCCTCGTCATCGTGCCGATCAACTTTCGGCTTGTCGGGAAAGACATCGAATATATCGTCAACAACTCCGACGCAAAGATACTGATGGTCGACCATGAGTTCGTCCCGCTGGTCGAGGAGATACGGCCACGGCTCGGTAACATTGCCGAAGACGGGTATGTCGCGGTGGGCAGGAAGAGAGAGGGTTATCTCGAATATGAACGGTTGATCGAAGGTTCGGCAGACAGGGAACCGGACGTTGAGGTTCTCCCGAAGGACCCGTGGATTTTGATCTACACCTCCGGAACCACCGGCAAGCCCAAGGGGGTCATCCGTTCCCACGAGTCGCACATCGCCTTCTATCTGCTGAATGCGGTCGACTCCGGATTCACCCACCATGACATATGCCTCAATGTGATGCCGCTGTGCCATATCAACTCCACCTTTTACACCTTCACCTTCCTCTATATCGGCGGCACAGCCTATATTCATCCGGCCCGGTCGTTCAAGGCCGAAGAGATCCTGGAAATCATCGAACGGGAAAAGATCACCTTCATCTCCCTCATCCCGACCCATTACAACCTCATATTGAACTCGCCTCCAGAGGCGAGGCGCCGCGATGTCGGCTCCATCCGAAAGCTGCTCTGCTCCTCTGCTCCGGTCCGGAAAAACATGAAGCTCGCCATCCTGGACTTCTTCCCCGGCGTCGAGCTCTACGAGGCATACGGATCTTCGGAGGCCGGCATCGTTACGATATTGAAACCGGAAGATCAGATGAGAAAGCTTGGTTCGATCGGATACGAAGCGGTCGGCACCGATTTGGTGAAAATCATCAACGAAGAAGGAAACGAGGCCGCCATCGGAGAAGTTGGGGAACTCTATTCACGCGGGCCGATGCTCTTTGACGGGTATCACAGGATGCCGGAAAAGACCGCCTCCTCTTTTCGGGGAGGATGGTTCTCGGCGGGCGATATGGCCAGAAGGGATGAAGACGGCTATTATCAGATCGTGGACCGCAAGGACAACATGATCATCACCGGGGGTGAGCATGCCTATCCAAGCGAAGTCGAAGAGGTTGTCGGGAGCCATCCCGCCGTCTTCGACACCGCGGTCATCGGCATGCCCGATGAGAAATGGGGTGAAAAAGTGGTCGCGGTGGTGATCCCGAAGGCGGATGTCGATGAAAACACGCTTCTCGAATACTGCAAGGACAAACTCGCCGCCTTCAAACGGCCCAAGCAGATCCTCTTTATAAAAGCCGATGAGATGCCGCGAACGCCAACGGGGAAGATATTGCATCGCGTACTCAGGGACAGATATTGCCGATAACCGGCACCCGCTTCGCCGCCGAAGTGGCCGCAACTACCCCCACCCCCGATGGGGTACAGATAGAGGGGCCTTCTGAGCAACTTCAAAAGTTACTCCCTGATAAACCGCATCGAGGAGCGTGAGTCGCTATTTTGTTTCAAGCATCCCCAACGCTTCCGCGTCGATCAGTTTGACGCCGTTTTTCATGAGGATCTGGACAGCCTTGTCATTGTCGCTGAAATGAAAAATCATGACCGCCTTCTTCGATGAAAATCCGATAAATGCGTACATGTAAGTCACATTGACTTTCGCTTTCTGAAGCGGCTTCAGGAGGGCCGCAAGCTGGCCCGGTTTGTCTTCGATCTCGGCCGCCACCACCTCATCCACTTTCGCGGGTATCTGTTTTTCCATCAGGATCCGCCTGGTCTTTGCCAGGTCCGAGACCAGGAGCCTCAGGATGCCAAACTCACCGGTATCGACGAGATTCAGGGCCCTCAAGTTTACCCCCGCATCTCCAAGGGTCTTGGTAATGTCGAACAAACGGCCGGGTGAATTTTCAATATGAATGGCGATCTGCTTTAGTTTCATCTTAGCCTCCAAAAATCCTTTTTCTTTATATATCTCTCTCGATCCGACAATGTCAAGAAGCTTGCTTTCGGATCTGCGTATCGGAACAGCGGTTAAACGCTAACGATTCTAATGTCTGTGTCAAAAACCGGCAACGGGTGGGGACGATGAAACTACCCTTCATTGCTTCCGATTCCCAGCTCTCTCCTCACGGGACGGAGGTCGATGAAGGGTTTATCGGCCTTCTTCTTTCGGGCTTCTGCATTTTCCATATTTTTAATGATCTCGATGACTTTCTCCCGCCCCGTCGTTGTCTTCATGGCTTCCCGGGGGCTCTTGCCACCGAGGGCCGGAATCTCTGTATCGGGCCAGGCAAGCATATACTTCTGCATCACCGAGGCCGGCATGGCCCGGGACACCTCATCCTTTACGGGCTTTAGCGCTTCGTCTTTCCCTTCGCGCCGTTCCATCGCCACGTTGATATCCTCGCCATCAGGGCGGGCACAGGCCGCAACTGGCCGAGGAGGACCTGCCGGATTCCGGGCAGATGAAGGGAAAGGAGATGGCGCGCCAATATTTCGGCCTTTTCCCTGCCGCCAGGGAGGTCCGCTTTGTTGATCAGGGGGACGATGCGCGCGCCGGCGGGGGCTGGTTTGATCCATTCCAGCATCAGGCGGGCGACGGCCTCTTTCGTCACGGCGCTTCCCAGGGGCAGATCGAGGAGGCGGGAGGCGATCTCCGAACGAAAGACCGTTTCCTCATCGAGGGGGCGATCCAGGCCGTCGATCCCGATGACCGGCACGAGGATGGTCGTACTGTCCGGTATGACCGGCTCCCCTGCACGCGGGGCTTTCAACGGCCGGCCGGCCGCGCCGTCGGCTTCGACGACAATCGTGGAAATCCCGTCCAGACCGAAAAGCTCGTCCACCCACAGGGGAGGGAGCCCCGCCAGTTTCCCGCCGGGCAGCCGTTCCCGGGCGAGCAGAAGGGATCGGTTGTGGGCGGCATGTTCCACCACCCATTTTTTTACCGCGTTCAAATCCGGGGAGAGGAACTGGAAAAAGGCGGGTAAGGGCTCCGGTTCGAAAATCTTCGTGGTCGTGGTCAGGATGACCCCGCAGCGGAGCGCCGAGAGCTCCCTGCCCAGCGCGAACAGAAGGGTGGTCTTCCCGCCCGCGCCCACGATGCTGATCGATTCTCTCCCGCCGATCGAAAAGGCCTCCGCCAGCGTCATGATTCACCCGATTCCGCCTGCCTCGTATATTTTCGATACGCTTCCGGCGTATCGATATCCTTCAGGACCGCATCCCGGTCCACATCGATCTCCAAAATATCCCCGGGGTGATTCAGCAGGATCGGGCGGGCGCCTACATCCCCCCGCAGTTGCAGGGCCTCCTGCAAATACTGGACGCCGATCAGGACCGGATGCCCCCGCAGGCCCCGATAAACGGGCAGGCCGATCCCTCGCGGGGGATCGGCCTGCTGAAACTCCCGGATGATCCGGTTGATGATCTCCGGGTCGATGTCCGGCTGGTCCGCCAGGAGAACCAGAAAGGCCTCGCTCCCCGGATCCATGGCCAGCAAACCCCTGCACAGCGAAGAGGCCATCCCCTGCTTGTAGTCCGGGTTGATCACGACCTTGACGGGAAGCGCCGGGAGACTCGCCCTGATCCGGTCGGCTTCATGGCCCAGCACCAGGATGATCTCGTCCGCAGCGGAGTGGATGAGCGATTCCAGGATGTGCCGCAGCAGGCTCTTCCCGTGCCATTCCAGGAGTTGCTTGGGCCGGCCCATGCGCCTGGATTCACCTGCGGCGAGCAGGATCGCTGAGATCATGGTTTGCGCCTCGTTCAGGACCGAAGGTTGTTGGGGACCCCTTCCCGGGTCAGCCGGCGCACGGTTTCCCCGTGGTTTGCCGCGGGGCGGGCGATTCCCGCCTTACCTGGATCATCTGGCCGACGATGGCGACCGCGATCTCTTCCGGCGTGAGCGCCCCGATATCCAGACCGATGGGGGCAAAGACGCGCTCCAGCTTTTCCGGGGCGACGCCCTTCGCCTCCAGGTTTTGGTACAGGGTCCGGATCTTCTTTTTGCTGCCGATCATGCCGATATACCGGGCCTCCGTGGTGAGCGCCCACTCCAGGACCTCCTGGTCGCCGGCATGTCCCCGTGTCACGATGACCAGATAACCGGAGCGATTCACCTTCAATCGGGGAAAGGCCTGGGAGAACTTCTCGGCGATCACCTGCCGGGCCTCCGGGAAGCGCTCGGCGCTTGCAAACTCGGCCCGGTCGTCGATCACGGCAACCTGGAACCCCGTCATGGCGCTGATTTTCGACACGAAAAGCGAGATATGGCCGCCGCCGAAGATGAAGACCGTGGGGGTCGGAACGATCGGCTCGATGTAGACATCCAGAACCCCTCCGCAGATCATCCCGGCCCCGGCCGCTTCCCTGCCCGTGAGATCGTAATGGACAGTGCGTGGCCTCTCTTCCCGCATGACCATGATCGCCTCGACGATGACCTGTCCCTCCAGGCAGCCGCCGCCGATGGTCCCCAGGATGGTCCCATCCTCACGGACGAGCATTTTGGCGCCCGTCTCCCGCGGGGTGGAGCCCTCGGCGCCGACGATGGTCGCC
Source organism: uncultured Syntrophaceae bacterium (assembly GCA_964433455.1). Taxonomy (GTDB): domain Bacteria; phylum Desulfobacterota; class Syntrophia; order Syntrophales; family UBA5619; genus UBA5619. Next base: position 21,074 of record CAYSSF010000004.1, on the reverse strand, counting down.
AGCGACGCGCTTCCGCCCTCGGCCCTGAGCTTTACGATCTCCTCATACAGATCCGCCATCATGCCTCCGAATCGGGACGGTATGAGTCCCTGCCGGTGCGCGGCGCTTCATCGATTGTACCTTCCCATGACGGCCTCCAGAACAGCGCCGCCGATCGCGCGGGCCTTCTCGGAGACGGTCAGGCAATGTTCCCGCGCCGCACGCGGGTCGACATCCGCTACCTTCATGTCCGGCTCCGCGGTAAGGCCGTCGTGCAGGATTCCCCGTAAAACGCCGGAGATCGCCGCCGCCAGCAAAACGCCTTCCACCTCCGCCACGACCTCTCCCTTCTCGATGCGGTCTCCGATTTGCTTCTTTCCCCGGAACATTCCGCCGGCCGGGGCCCGCAGGACCCGTTCCCGCGTGTAGCCGCCGATATCGCCGGGGATGCCCGTATCCGGCTCTGCCTCTCCCTCTTCAATCACCCTTCCGAGGCGATGTCCGCGGTTGGTCTCGATGACAACGTGCACATCCCTTCCGGCACGGAAGCCGGGCCCCAGACCGATGACCAGGGGGGCATCGCCCTGGGTTGTGCCGGTATTTTTCTTGGCCAGGATCGCATCCACCAATACATCGGGCGACAGGGTCTTGCGCATGGCACACCCGGGGTCGACGACGACCGGCACCTCCCCTCTCTCCCAGCAGTGTTGTACTTCTTCTTTTGTGGACGCCCGCCTTCCGATCAACCCTTCGACCTCGGTCTGTCCCGCGAAAACGGCTTCGCAGAAGGAGACTTCCCGGCGCACGGCGAGCGGCTCGGGGAGTTCCGTGATACAGACCCGGAAGCCCGAGCGGACCAATCTCTGAACAACGCCCGAGGCCATTTCGCCTCCGCCTTTGACCAGGATGATGAGATCCTTCAGATGCCTCATTTTACCATTTTTCAGCATAAATATAGGTCTACCAGAGGCGGGTTTGAACCCCTGCCTCATCCGGTTGGATTGATCAGAACGTTCTTTTCCTTAATCGTCTCCGCCGGTTACTTTCCGGTAACTCCCCGAATCGCCCTCCAGACGGATTCCGAATCGAGGGGCAGTTCGAAGAGCCGGACGCCGATCGCGTTCGCGATCGCGTTGTTGATCGTGGCCGGGGTCGGGATGTTCGGCATCTCGCCGATCCCCTTCGCCCCGAAGGGTCCGTGGACGTTCGGCATTTCGAGGAGCGTCGCTTCGATCTCCGGCACATCCAGCGAGGTGGGGATCAGGTAGTTCCGGAAATCGAGGTTCTGGATCATCCCTTTGTCGATGATCACCTTTTCCAGGAGCGCATACCCGATGCCCATGCCGATGCCGCCGTCGATCTGACCTTCGAGCAGCATCGGGTTGATCGCCTTGCCGATATCGAAGGCGGCGGCAATCCTTTTCACGGTGACCTCGCCGGTCCGCATGTCCACTTCCACCTCGGCCATCTGCGTCGCATAGGTGTAGACGAAATAGGGATTCCCCTGGCCGGTCTTCGGGTCGAGCGTCGCCTTCGGCGGGGTGTACCACCCCTGGCCGATCATTCTCCGCCCCATGGCCATACACCGGCGGGCCGCCTCCTTGAGCGCCAGCCGGTCGCCGGGGTTGTCCGGGTCGTAGATGAAGCGATCCCGAGCCACGAGCCGCTCCACGGGCGTCTCAAGGAGTTCCGCTGCGGAGAGCATGAGAGACTCCTTGATCGGCTGTGCGGCAAGAAGAATGGCGTTGCCCATGAGGGTGGTGGAACGGGAGCCGACCGTCGGCCCCGACTCGGGGGCGCTGTCGGTGTCGGGCGCCACCACCCGGACGTCTTCCAGCGCCGTGCCGAGCGCCTCCGCCGCGATCTGGGCGATGCCCGTGTGCATCCCCTGGCCCATCTCGACACAGCCCTGATAGATGATGACCGAGCCGTCTTCCATCAGGTGCAGGTTCACCCCGCAGCCGTCGGCCGCCGTGCCGATGCTCGTCCGGTACCATCCGACCGCCATTCCGTAGCCGGTCCGCTTGTCCACGCTTCGGGTCTGAGCGGGGTCGGGTGTGGGTTTGCGTTTTGCCGCCCAGTCGAAGAGCCTCTTCGTCTCGGCCATCGTCTCCCGGAGGCCGATGCTCTGGTCGATCACCTGTCCCGTGGCCGTCTTCGACCCGAGCTTGAAGGCGTTTTTCAGCCGGAGTTCGTAGGGATCCATCTTCAGCAGATCCGCCAGCTCGTCAACGAGCGATTCATGGGCGAAATTCGACTGGGGCGCGCCGAAACCGCGCATGGCGCCGCCGTAGGGATGGTTCGTGTAGACGAGATACCCTTCCACCTTCACGTTCGGGATCTCGTAAGGTCCCGCCAGCATGACCACCGCATGGGCGTGGACGCCGCCCGCGGGAGGAAGTACGGGGCCGAGCGACGCGTACGCCCCCTGTTCGTTGTAGATCGTCCCCTCCACCGCCGTGAAGGTGCCGTCCTTCTTCGCCCCGAATTTGCAGCGGATGATCATCGGGTGCCGCTTGCACGTGGAGAGCATGATCTCCTCGCGGGTGTATTCGAGCCGCACCGGCTTGCCCGTCTTCCAGGCCAGGACCGCCGCCCGGACGCAGGTGTCGATCGGCGAATCCTCCTTGCCGCCGAAACCGCCGCCCAGCGGGGTCACGACGCAGCGGACTCGGTTGATGGGGATCCCCAGGACCGGCGCCACGTTCCGGCGGGTGGTGAAAGGCGCCTGCATCGGGGCCATCACCGTCATGGTGCCGTCGCCGCCGGGGATCGCCAGCGCGACATCCGGTTCGATGTAGGCGTGCTCCAGGAAGGGCACCACGAAGGTACGCTCCAGCACCACATCCGCCTCGCGGAACCCCTGTTCCGCATCGCCCTTCACGACCCGGGATGTGGTGATCAGGTTCCCCGACTCATGGATCTTCGGGGCATCGCTCTTGAGCGCGTCGATGGGTGAGAAGACGGCGGGAAGCTCCTCGTAGTCTACTGTGATCAGGCCGAGCGCCTCGATCGCCGTATTCTCGTCGACGGCCGCAACGAGCGCGACCGCGTCCCCCACGTACCGCACCTTGTCGCCACAGACGACCGGCTGGTCCGGGACGATCGCCCCCCAGCCGTTCCTGCCGGGGAGGTCTTTCGCCGTCATGACGGCGGCCACGCCCGGCAGCGCTTCCGCCTTCGACGTGTCGATTTTCTTGATCAGCGCGTGGGGATAGGGGCTCCTGAGCACCTTTGCGTGGAGCGCATCGAGGCATTCCATGTCCGCGATGAACTTCAGAGTTCCGGTGACCTTGCCCCTTGCATCCAGTCTTGGCATGGACTTGCCGACAATCGCGAATTCCTGATCGTTTTGTGCCGTATCTTTTTCATTGTCAGACATGGTTCACCTCACTTCCCCGGCCTGTGCAGCCGAATCGATGGCCGTGATGATCTTCTGGTAGCCCGTGCACCGGCAGAGGATGCCCGATATGGCGAGTTGGATCTCTTCCCGCGCCGGGTGCGGATTCCCGTCGAGGAGCGCCTTGCCCGCCAGAACCATGGCCGGCGTGCAGAAGCCGCATTGAATCGCTCCGTCCTCGATGAACCGCTTCTGGATCCGATGGATCTCGCCGTTTTTCTCGAGACCCTCTATCGTGAGGATCGTGGCGCCCTCCGCCTTCATGACGGGGATGATGCAGGAGGCGACGAGCTTTCCGTTCAGGATAATCGAACAGGCGCCGCACTCCCCCTCGCGGCAGCCCACCTTCGTGCCGGTGAGACCGAGCTTTCCCCGCAGTACGTCGACGAGCATCTCGCCGGGCGCCGCCTCGACGGAAACCTCTTTGCCATTGACCGTAAATGTGATCGATTTCTCAGCCATTGCTCTCCTCCAGCCGTTTGAGGGCCGTGGCGATTCCCCGTTCGACGAGGACCGCAACCATGGCCTTTCGGTATTCGGACGTCCCGCGAATGAGGCTCGTCCTCGGGTTCGCTGCTTTCTCCGCCTCCGCCGCGGCCTTCCGGATGATCTCTTCGCCGATCGGTCTTCCCGACAGGATCTCCTCGGCCAACCTGCAGCGGAGCGGCGTCGTCGCCACGGGACCGACCGCGATCCGGACCCTGGTAAAGTTCTTCCTGCCGGGGTCCGTCCCGACGACCACGGCCACCGTCAGGATCGGAAGGACGAGGGTTTTTCTCTTGGCGAGCCGCATCGCGGCGCTCGCTTCCCCTTTCCCGAGGGCGGGGAAGGAGATCCCGGTCACGATCTCTTTCGTGCTGTCGATCCTGGTCCTGCCGATGCCGGTGAAGAGCCCGGCCAGCGGGATCGTCCGTTCGCCCTGCCGGCTCAGGATCGTGACCGATCCGTCCAGCGCCAGAAGCGGTATTACGGTGTCGGCGCCCGGTTGGGCGTTGATGATGTTTCCCGCGACCGTGGCGATATTTCGGATCTGGGGGGAGCCGAGCCGGGAGGCGCCTTCGGCCAGGGCCATGCCCCTCTCCCGGATCAGCCCGGAGAGCGCCACCTCGGTGTGGGTGACCAGCGGGCCGATCTTCACGGTCCGGCCGTCCAGGCTGATTGTATCGAGACCGGGTATCCGGGTGATATCGACAAGCGCCTTGATTCCCGGAGCTCCCTTGCGGCAGGCCGGGACGATATCGGTCCCGCCGGCGATGACCCGCGCCGCGCCGCGGCGCCGTTCGAGCATCTCCAGCGCCTCGTCGAGCGAGGACGGCGCCAGGTATTCCTCCCATGCCATGTCCTTACGATAGGCAACGATTTCTTGTGCTTGCATCATTGCTCCTTTCTTTTCACCAAGAAAACGAGAGAATTTTTTCTTATTGTATCACAGTTACTATATCACACTTCGATCGGCCGGAAAATCAGCACCCCCGCCATGACCGCAAAGATCATCGCGTCGGCCGCGGCGCCCCAGTACCAGGCGGTCACGGCCATGACCATCCCCAGGACGTAGGATGCGATCGCCGTTCCGCGCAGATTTCCCATCCCCCCCACGATGACAACGGCAAAACAGAGGGTGACGATCCGAAAGCCCATGTACGGGTGGACCGTGCTGATGGGCCCGTAAAGGATGCCGCCCAGCGATGCCAGCGCACTCCCCAGCAAAAAGACGATCGCAAAGTACTTGTCGATATCGATCCCGAGACTCAAGACCGCCTCCCGGTCGGCCAGTCCCGCGATCACGATCTTGCCGATGATCGATTTCTTGAAGAAGATGGACAGACCGATGAAGATGATGAAGGAGAGCGCGATGATGATCACGCGGTAGAAAGGGATCTCCATCGTGAAAAAGTGGGCGTTGATGCCCACGGGGTCGCTGAGGGGCACCGGCGACGCACCCCAGATCCATTTGATGATGTCCACGCCGATCAGCAGGACCGCGTAGCTGGCGATGATGGCATAGTCGATGGATTTTCCATAGAGCCGCCGGATGACGAATTTCTCGATCACATAGCTCACCGGCAGCGATGCGAGAATCGCCAGAATCGCGGCGAGGACGAAATTCCCGTTCGTGACGGGGAGCAGGGCGTAGAGCGCATAGGCGCCGACCGCATAGACGAGTCCGTGCGCGAAATTGACGATCTTCATACTTCCGAAGGTCAGGGAGAATCCGATCGAAACGATGTAGAGGATGCCGCCGATTGTGAGGCCGTATGCGATCACTTCCAACATGTTCCCAAGCTACCTCTCTATTTCGTTATGGCGCCGGCCTTGATTCTCTTATCCACCAGGTCGCGGACGTAGCCCATGATGCCTTTTCGGAATCCAAACGCGATGATCAGAAGCGCCACGCCGAGGAACATCTCCCACCGGGTGATGTATTTCGCCAGGTAGTTGCTGATGACCATGTAGGCCGTCCCTCCGACGACGGCGCCGAACTCGGTCCCCGGTCCGCCGATCAGGGCCGCGAAGATCACCTCCACATTCCTGGCAGGATCCATGAAGCTCGGGTTGGCAAATCCGTAGTTGATGACGAACAGGGAGCCCGCGAAGGCCGATACCGAGGTCGAGATGATGAAGGCGACCAGTTTGTAAGCCTGTGTGTTGTAGCCGAGGAATCGTACCCGGGTCTCATTCTCCTTGATGCCGAGGAGCATCGCCCCGAAGGCCGACCCGTATAGCCGGTGCATAAGGTAATAGACGGCCACGAGCGACGCGAGACAGAAGGCGAAGAGGAAGTGAACGTTCCGGAAATTCACGAAGCCGTAGCTGTTGAAGTCGAGGGAGACCCCGTCCTCGCCGCCCGTATAGTGGGCGAGCGCCACCAGGACGATGAAGTAGCCGATCTGGTTGAAGGCCACGTTGATGAGGGCGAAGGCGGCGCCCTTGGTCTTGACCGCGATGGGCCCCAGGATAAGCCCGAGGGTCGCGCCCGCCCCGATGCCGACCGCCATGGCCAGGAAGGGGTCCGGCACGAGGTATTTTGCGCACATGGCGGCGCCGTAAGCCCCGGCGCCCAGATAGAGGGTGTGACCGAACGAGATCCTCCCCATATGGCCGTAGAGCACGTCGAACCCGAGAACGTAGATGCAGAAGATCACGAAATCGGTAACTTTATTGACCGATGCAGAGTAGGCGAACACGATGAAGCCGATCATGATGACGGCGACGGCGAATGTGAGCGAGTTTCTGAGCTTCTTCAACAGCATGGGTCACCTGATCCGTGATGCGTGCTCCGGAGCGGCTACAGGAGGCTCTCGATGTAGGCCGGATCGCGGATCTCGGCCTCATCGGTGATCTCCCTGATGATGTTTCCCTCTTTCATGATGTAGATCCGGTCGGCCATCCTCGATACGATGGCGAGGTTCTGCTCGACCACGATCATGGACAACCGTCCCTTCGTCTCCATCAGAATCCGGGCGATGTCGTTGATGACGATCGCCGCGAGCCCCTCGGTCGGCTCGTCGATCAGCAGGAGCTTCGGGCTCCCCACCATCGCCCTGCCGATGAGGAGGATCTGCCGTTCCCCGCCGCTCAGGCCCTTGGCCTTCGAGTCGATGAGTCTTTTCATCTTTTCGGAGATGGAAAAGAGCCGCTCCACGGCCTCATCGACGTTCGCCTTAATCGGGTAGGCGGCGAGCTCCATATTGTCCCGGACCGTCAGGTCGCCGAAAACCCGCTTGTCCTGGAACACGTATTTGACCCCCAGCAGCGCGACTTTGTCGGGTCTCATACCGCTGATGGTGCGGCCTTCGAAGGCGACCGTCCCCCGGGTCGGCTTCAGAAAACCGCCGATGGTCTTGAGCAGCGTGGTCTTGCCTGCCCCGTTTCGGCCTACGACGCAGACGAGCTCTCGTTCCTTGACGTTGATCGAGACGTCGTGGAGCACCTGCGCGCTTCCGTAATGGACATGGATGGCGTCGACGTTCAGTAGCATACGTTATCCTTGCCGAAGTAGCACTCCTTGACCGCCGGGTCGCAGATGACCGCGTTCGGCTCGCCGGAGCAGATGATCCGCCCCTCGTGCATCACGTAGAGCGTGTCCACCAGGTCGAGGATCTTCGAGATCTTGTGCTCCACCAGGACGATGGTCAACGTGGATTTGAGCCCCCGGATGATGTCCATGATCTCGGTGATCTCGACCATGCTCATCCCCGCGAGGGGTTCATCCAGGAGCAGCAGTTTGGGGTTCATCGAAAGGGCGATGGCGATCTCCAACTCCCTCTTTTTCCCGTAGGGCAGATCGGAGACCTTCACGTCGCCCTTGTCGGCGATGCCGATGGTGTCGAGCGCCTTCCGGCAGCCGTCCACCTCGCGGCTCTTGAGGAGGTTCCGGAGAAAGAAGCGTTTCCTGCCGTAGCTTTTGTCGAACCGTATCCGGGCGAGCATCATGTTTTCGAGGACCGTCAGCGTGTCGAAAACGGAGACCAGTTGAAAGGTCCGGACGATGCCAAGATCCACCCGGTCGTAGGGCGGCATCCGCGTAATGTCCTTTCCCATGTAGGTGATGCTGCCCGAATCCGGAAGATACAAGCCGGTAAGAAGGTTGAAGAAGGTTGATTTCCCCGCCCCGTTGGGGCCGATGATCCCGACCGTGTCGCCGTGACGGATCTCGAAGTCGACATTGCTGGCCGCGACCAAGCCGTCGAACTGCTTCGTCACTCCCCTCGTGGTGATCACAACTTCTGCCATACGCCCATCCGTGCCCATCCGTGCAAAGGGCGGGGCTTTTCGCCCCGCCCTTTGCGTTCTCATTAGTAACCCAGGCTCTTCAGGGTCGGCAGGTAGTCCTCGCCCGTGTACGCCCCGATCAGTTTCACGAGGTCTTTCGGGCCCTTCTTCTCTTTCGCCCCCTTGCCGACGACCACAAAGGCGCCGTACTTGAAGAGGGCGTGGTGGTCCTCCCGGTAGACGCCGGGACCCTTCACGGAGTCGAACTTCGGGCTCTTCATGAGCGCCGCCGTCACCGCTTTCGTGTCCACGGACTGGGCCATCTCGATGCCCCTGACCAGCTCTTTTACGGACATGTAGGCCACCGCCGCATAGGGGTCCGGAACCTCGGCGGCGCCGTACTCCTTCTGGAACCCGGCCACGAAATCCTTCGTCGCCTTCACGACCGTCGCATCCTCGAACCCGTCCATGTTCCAGTTCCAGAACATGAGGGAGTAAACGCCTTCCATGGCTTCCTGCGGAACGCCGCCGCCGAACACCTGGGTCATCCAGTTGAACCAGATCTTGGTCTTCTTGTTGAGACCCAGTTCGTTGGACTGTTTGAGCACGGTAATCGCGTCGACGCCCCACTGGGCCATCATGACGATGTCGGGCTTGGCCGCCGCCATCTTCAGGATGTAGGAGCTGAAGTCGCCCGTGCCGACCGGCGCTTCAAGGTATTCCATCTTCGCGCCGTACTTGGCGGCCGCATCCTTGGCGCCGGCATACTGGTCCCATCCGAACGCATAGGCCGGGGCGAAAAAGTAGATGTTCTTCAAACCCAGTTTGTTGATGATATAGGCCGCGCCGGCATAACCGATGGAATAGGCGTCGCCGAGAATGCCGAAGGTGCTCGGCGCCAGATCGCCCTTCTTGAACATGGCAATGGGCGCCACGCAGGCGGCGTAGTACAGGGTAGGACTTTTCTGGACTTCCTTGTTGAGGGCCGCCGCGATCGGCGCGAACGTAGAGCCCACGACCCCGTGGACCTTGTCTTCACCGACCAGTTCCCGGTATCGCCGGATGGCGATGTCCGCCTTCGTCTCGTCGTCCTTGACGACAAACTCGAGAGGAATCTTCTTGCCGCCGAAGTTCACCCCGCCGTTTTCATTGATCTCCTTGACCGCCAGCTTTGCACCCTGCAACTGGACCGGGCCGACCGGCGATGCCGCGCCCGTAAGGCCGAACATCAGGCCGACCTTGATTTTGGAGACGGACTCCGCCGAAAATGCGTTTCCTCCCGCGAGCGCTACCGCAAAAGCGACAATCCCTGTAACCAACAGCACCCTTCGTAGACCCATTTCAGTACCTCCTTCTGACGGCATCCCATCGTGAGTTCAGCGATACTTCATTGCCATTGCATTCCTGCCCCTTTGCCCCAGGGGGGAGTCTCCAGCGTTCCTGCGCCCTTTTACCCCCCTCTCGGCCATCCGCTCCGCAACCCTCCATAGATCCGATGAATCATGGACCGGCCATGCACCGGGGAAGATACGAACGGGGAGGGTCTTTGTCAAGGAGATTTATTCGGGCGGTCTCCGGCGGTTGTGCCGTTTCCGCTTGACGCACCATGGCCTTTCCCCTATATTTCCGGCGAGCGGTAAATCGGATCGCCGCAGGAAAACAGAATTTCCCGTCTTTGAATGGATGATCGATGAAGAAGGGTAAAAGCTACAAATCGCTTTATCTGCCCGCCTGGACCATCGTGGCCGCTGTGCTGACCCTGCTGCTGGTGATCGCCGTCTCCACCTACCGGAACATGAGCCGGGAGAGGGGACGAATGGAAGATTCCCTCATCCGGGAGGGGCTGGTCATCATCCGGGCGATCGAGGCGGGCGTCCGCGCAGAGGTCTCTTCCTCTCCGCCCGATCCGCAACGCCTTCAAAAACTGGTGGGAGAGGTTTCCCGCGAACCGGAGGTCGCCGCCATTGCGATTTTTAATCGCACCGGGAGCATCGTTGCGGCGAGCCGCCCGGCCGGCCCGGTCGCGGAAAAGATCCCAGGGGCCTCCTCGCTGGCTCTTTTGTTGAAAGAGAGGGGAATGATCACCCGTTATCAGGAACAGCCGGGTGGACTCCAGGTCTTCGAGGTGATTCAGCCGTTTCGCCCCTTTTCCTATCAGCCCCCTTCCCCGTTGCGTCGCCTGGTGGACCCGGGGTCCGCATTGCCGGAAAGTCCGTTGCACCGGTGGGCCGGAGACAAGATGATCGCCCTGAGTCTCCACCTGGCCACCTTTGAAACGGCCCGCCGGGAGGACAGGCATCATACCCTCCTGATGGGGGCGATCCTGATCGTACTGGGAACAGGGGCGCTTTACTTCATTTTTATCGTTCAGAATTACTACCTGGTGGACCGTACGCTGGACCGGATGAAGGGCTACACGGAAAACGTGGTCGAAAGCATGGCCGACGGTCTGATCTCGATGGATCGCGACGGAAGGATCGTGACCTTGAATCGACAGGCCCTCCAAATCCTCGGCTCCAGCCGGGAACTCCTGGAGGGCCGAAGAATTGCCGATGTGCTGGGGGAGGGGGTCGGGGAGATTCTGGGCTCAGCGGAGAGGCGGGGGGCGGTGCGCGAGCGGGACATCGATGTCCGGAGAGATCCGGACGGCATGATTCCCTTGAGCCTCAGCGCGGCGCCGCTCAAGGACGAAAAGGGACGGGAGATGGGGTCGGTCCTGCTGATCAAGGACCTGCGTGAGATCCGCGATCTTCAGGGAAGGGTGCGGCGCAGCGAACGGCTGGCGTCGCTCGGACGGCTGGCCGCCGGTGTGGCGCATGAGATTCGCAACCCCCTCAGTTCCATTCGGGGATTTGCCCAGTATTTTGTGAAGCGCTTTCACGGGCAGCCCGAGGAGGAGGGATATGCCTCGGTCATGGTCAAGGAGGTCGACCGGCTGAACCGGGTGATCACGGAACTGCTGGACTTTGCGGGACCGAAAGCGCCCCGCAGGGAGCCGCAATCGCTGGAGGATATCGCCGGCCACGCGCTGAAACTTCTGGCCCCCGATCTGGCCGCCCGCAAGGTGGCGGTGTTCAAGGAATATGAGCCGGACCTGCCGGCGGTTTCGGTCGACCGCGATCAGATATCGCAGGTTTTCCTGAATCTCCTTCTGAATGCGATCGAATCGATGGAGGGAGGGGGGGAGATCCGCCTCACTCTGCGCCGATACGGCCCTCCGCCCGCCATCCTGGCGGCCATCGCCGATACCGGGGCCGGCATCCCGGCGGAGGACCTCGATAAGGTTTTTGAGCCCTTTTTTAGCCGGAAGCGTAAAGGCGCCGGTCTGGGGTTGGCGATTGTCCACCAGATCATCGAAAGCCACCGGGGGGAGATCCGCGTGGAGAGCCGACAGGGCAAGGGGACAACGTTCCTGATCAAACTGCCGGTGGATGGCGACATGGATTCGAGGAACGGACATGGATGAAAAACGCAAGATCCTCGTGGTGGACGATGAAGAGAGCCATCGAATCATGCTGCGGGCCGTTTTGAGCGCGGACGGATACGCGGTAGCGGAAGCGTCAGACGGCACGGAAGCCGTCCGGGCCGTCGAAAAAGAGGCCTTTGACCTCATCCTGATGGATCTCCGCATGACCGACATGGACGGGATCGAGGCGCTGACCGAGATCCGGAAAATCAGCCCCCTGGTGCCGGTCCTGATCATGACCGCCTACGCCTCCGTAAAAACGGCGGTGGAGGCGCTCAAGGCGGGGGCCTTCGATTACCTGACGAAACCGCTGGACATCGAGGAGTTGAAAATCCTGATTGAAAAGGCGCTGGATCACTATCATCTCCGCGCGGAGAACCTCGTTCTCAAGGAACGTCTGGGCGACCGTTTCGATTTTTCCCGGATCATCGGCCGGAGCCCGAAGATGAAAGCTCTGCTGGATACGCTGGCCATGGTGGCGCCTTCCGATGCCACGGTGCTGCTCTTGGGAGAGAGCGGGACGGGAAAGGAGGTGGTCGCCAACGCGATCCACCACAACAGCCCGAGGGCGTGCCAGCCGTTCATCAAGGTTTCCTGCGCCGCGCTTCCGGAGAACCTCCTCGAGAGCGAGCTTTTCGGACATGAGAAGGGGGCGTTTACCGGCGCCGTTTCCCGCCGCGAAGGGCGATTTCAACTGGCCCACCGGGGCACCCTCTTCCTTGACGAAGTGGGCGAGATGAGCCCGGCCACCCAGACGAAGCTTCTCCGGGTGCTCCAGGAGAAGGAGTTCGAACCGGTGGGAGGCGTCCGGACGGTCAAAGTCGACATCCGGCTGATCGCCGCAACGAATCTGGATCTGGTAAAAGAGGCAGCGGCGGGCCGTTTTCGTGAAGATCTCTATTACCGTTTGAATGTGGTTCCCATTACGCTGCCGCCGCTACGCGAACGGAAGGAGGACATCCCCCTGCTCGCAGACCATTTTCTTGCGATCTACCGGGAAAAGAACGGCAAGCGGCTGAGAGGGATTTCAGGGAAGGCGCTGGATCTGCTGGTCCGCTACGACTGGCCGGGGAACATCCGGGAACTGGAGAATTGTATCGAGCGGGCGGTGATCATGGCGCGGGAGGAGGCGATCCTCCCGGCCGATTTTCCGCCGCAGATCCGGATGCTGTCACAGGCTCAAGGGAAAGACGGTTTTGCGATCCATTCCGGGATCAGCCTGGACGAGATGGAGCGGGCGATGATTGTCCAGACGCTTGCGGAGACGGGCGGCAACCGGACCCGTACCGCGGAGATTCTCGGCATCAACCGCCGCACGCTGCAGAACAAATTGCGGCTCTACGGGCATGGGAGTGATTCAGAGGAGAGAGACAATGGGGAGCTATCCGGACGCTGAGGGGGGCGGGGATTCAAAAGGCAAGGCCGTATACCGCAGGCGGGAGACCGGCGAACGGAAGGGCCGGGAAATGGACATCATCGTCGAGATCGGACGGCTGATCAGTTCCACCCTGGAGATCGAAGAGGTATACGAACGGTTTGCCCTCGAGGTCCGCAAGCTGATCCCCTTTGACAGGATCAACCTGAATCTGAAAAATCCCGACGGGGAGACCTTCACGATCACCTATGTGGCCGGGGTGGATATCCCCGGGCGCAGGGCAGGGGATCGGATTCTTCTCGCGGGGTCGATCACCGAGGAGATCCTGCGGACGCGGGCCGGCCTCTTCCTGCACCCGGCAAGCGAGGAAGAGATCTGCCGTCGCTTTCCCAGCGCTTCCGCCGTGACCACCTTTCGCGCGGGGATGCAGTCGATCATGGCCGTTCCGCTGATATCGCGGGACGAGGCGATCGGCGCCCTGCACTTCCGGGCAAGAGAGCCGAATGTCTACAGCGGGCAGGATCTGATCATCGCGGAGAGAATCGGGCGACAGATCGCCGGCGCCATCGCCAATGCGGGGCTTTTTGCCCGTCTGGAGCGGTTGGCCGAGGAGATGGCCATCATTGCCGAGATCGGGCGGCTGATCGGTTCCACGCTGGACATTGAGGATGTGTACAAGCGGGTCGCCGCTGAGGTCCGGCGGCTCATCACCATGGACTGGCTCAGCGTAAACCTGATCAATCCCGACAAGAAGACATTAACCATCACATATACCTATGGATATGATATTCCTGGGCGAAGACCGGGGGATGCGTTCGCGATCGCCGGATCGATCACGGAAACGGTCGCGCGCAAGCGGGCCGGTCTACTCCTCCATCCGGCAAGCGCTGAAGAGATGGGGCGTCTATATCCCGGCAGCGACGCCATCACGTTTCACGCGGGGATGCGATCGATCATGGCCGTTCCGCTGATCTCGCAGGACGAGTTGATCGGCGCCCTCCACTTCCGGGCGAAGAGGCCGAATGCATACACGGAGCAGGATCTCCGGCTGGCGGAGCGGATCGGGGCGCAAATCGCCGGGGCGGTCGCCAATGCGCGGCTTTTTAAACAGCTTCAGAAAGCGGAGGCGTCGTTGCGCGAAAGCGAGGTGCGGTTCAGGGCGATCTTCGAGCAGGCGGCGGTGGGCGTGGCCGAGATGGATATCGCCACGGGCCGTTTCCTGACGGTCAACTGGCGGCTTTGCGAATTGGTCGGCAGAACGGAGGAGGAGCTGATGGCTGCCACGTTCCGTGAAATTACCCATCCGGATGACCGCTCTCTCCATCTGGAGGGCATGGCGCTGCTGACGGCCGGAAAGGTTCCGAATTTTACGCTGGAGAAACGCTATCTCCGGAAGGACGGGGAAATCGTCTGGGTCAGCATCACGCTGTCGCCGCTCTGGAGGGAAGGAGAACCTCTCAGCCGGAACATCATCGTGGTTCAGGACATCACCGAGCGCAGGCGGATCGGCGAAGAGCTCGACCGCCATTCCAAAAGGCTGGTCGCACTGAATGAAACGGGTGTTGAACTCACCTCCGAACTGAAACTGAACGCGCTGCTCTATTCCATCGCCGAGCGTGCGTTGGCGCTGATCGGGGGAAACTACTGCAACTGCTACCTCTACCGGCCGGAGACGGATCGGCTGGAGCGGGTTGCGATCGCCGGCGAGGCCATTTTTGCCGGCACGCCGATTCGGCAACCCGGAGAAGGCTTTGTCGGCCATGTCTGGTCGACGCGCGCGCCGTTCATCGTCGATGATTATCTCTCATGGCCGGGGAGAATGAGGGAGTTCGACTTCGCCCCCCCGCGGACGCTGCTGGGGATGCCGATCCGCTGGGGCGATCAATATCGGGGAGTCCTGGTTCTCATGGCGCGTCTGCCGCACCGATACACCCAGGCGGATGCCGAGGTGCTCGGCATGTTCTCCACGCAGGCGGCGATTGCGATCCGAAATGCGCAACTCTACGATCAGATGAACCGGGAGATCTCCGAGCGCAGGCAGGCGGAGGAAGCCCTCAAAACGACCCTCGATCACCTTGAGTCGCGGGTTCGGGAGCGCACGATCGAACTGGAGGAGACCAATACCGCGTTGCGGGTCCTTATCAAGAAGGGGGACGAGGATCAGAGGAGCATGGAGGAAAACCTGCAGGCCAATGTCAGCCAACTCGTCACACCATTTCTGTTCAAGCTGAGGGAGAGTCAGACCGATCAAGAGCGGCAGACCTATTTGAACATTCTGGAGACCAATCTGAACCATATCGTCTCCCCGTTCATCCATCGACTATCCACCGCCTACAGGAGTCTGACGCCGAAAGAGATCCAGATCGCCGAGCTGGTCAAACAGGGCAAGATGTCCAGGGAGATTGCCAAGCTCTTCGGCCTCTCCGTCGGCACGGTGATCACCCACCGGAACAACATCCGAAAGAAGCTGGATCTGAGGTCCAGGGACGCCAACCTCAGATCCCACCTGCTCTCGCTGGTATAGGGTATGCCCACCATGTCCGGAGAATGCCCGTGAACCCCTGGTTCCGCGGGGTGCTGAAAAAATTCCCATCTTGCCCGGTTTTCTGGGCGAGGGTGGGAAAAAAATCCGCACCCTCTGATTTTGCGCCATCTTCAGCATCATCCGCCAACTAAATAAATAACACGATATTCCGAATGATTATCGATGATGGCCGCTGTGCGCCGCCTGCTGGCATGGCTGTTGCCTGATAGCGTAGCGAAGAGTGGAAAGGAGGGATTATCTTGGATCAAAGAAGATGCGGTCGTTGCGGAAAAGGGCTTGCGGACGGGGATGAGGTTTTTTGTGCCGGTTGTCAAGGAGATATCGGCCGTAAAACGAAGAGATGGTCTTGGCCTGTCGTTGCTGCCGCATCGCTTCTCCTTCTTTTCGGCGCGGCCTTCCTGTATGCGGAGAAGAACGACTGGGAATTCTCCCGGGATGCCCTGCTCAGAAGGCCGGCGGCGGTGGTGAATGGAGAGCCGATCTCCCGCTCCGAAGCGCGCGCGAGGCTCAATGTCGGCAGGCTCATGCTGGAAAAGGAATACGGGAAGGGGCTCTTTGCCGGCGAGCAGGGCAGGGCGCTTCTGGGACGTCTGGAATATGACCTCCTGGAGAAGATGGTGGAAGAGCGGCTGGTGGCCCAGGAGGCAAGCCGAATGAATATCCGGGTGGGCGATGACCGTGTTCAGCAGGAGATGCAGAAGATCGGGCGCGAGATCTACGGAAATCGGGAAAATCTTCAGGCCAGCCTCAAGGAGGATGGCATTTCTCAAGAATACCTGATGAATCACATCCGGAACCTTCTGCTCCGTCAGGAGGTCAAGAAGGCAAAGTTCCCCCCCGAAACCGATCCGGATGGCTATTTCGCCGCCTGGCTGGAACAGAACCGGCAGATCGCCAAGGTGACCTTGAATCAAACCATCACCCCGTTGCAGGCGTCTGCCCGGGGGCGGGGGTCGTGCTGTGGTTCGGGCGCGAGCGGTTCTGCGGGAGGATGCGGGACCAAACAGGGTTCCGGCGCCACGGATCCGGAGTTGGAAAGCAAGGCCGGCGCGGCGGCGCTTGCCGAATATCGAAAGAACAACCCTGCCGAGAAAGAGGTGGAAGCCAGGGTGACCGATTATGGATGCCATATCCAGGTGGACATCGAAAAGGGGGGCAGAACGATCCGCTCCTATAGCTACCAGGACGGCAGCGTAACGGATAATTAGTAAGTAAAACTGAACTCTTTGGGGAGTTGGATGCAGATTCGAAATCGGTCACCGACAACCGAAGGAGGAGGCGCTTGTATGAGACGGATTGAAATCCGTCCCCATAAATTGACCAAGGAGGGTATGATGACGGGAAAAAAGGTTAGGCCCGGGATAGGTTTGCGGCGGGCGATGTCGGCCGTCGCCGGCATCCTGGCGCTTTCGGGGATGTTCTTTTTCTTGCCGGCAACCGAAGGGGCTGCCACAGCCAATCCGGCCGCGGAGGTTGTTTACCCCGTGAAGGATTTCCAGAACGGGAAGGCGCGGTTTTACAGCTACCCGGCCGGCAATGGTGTGACCATCAAATACTTTGTTCTCAAGAGCTCCGATGGCGTGATCCGGGCGGCCTTCGACGCCTGCGACGTCTGCTTCGAGGCGGGGGAAGGCTACGAACAGAAGGGGGGTTTCATGGGCTGTAAAAACTGCGGGCGCCGCTTCGCCTCGGTTCGGGTCAACGAGGTGCAGGGGGGATGCAATCCGGCGCCGCTCACGCGGACAATCCAGGGGGATAAGCTCGTCCTCCAGGTGAAGGATCTTCTGGAAGGGAAGCCCTACTTCACCTTCGGAAAGGGCGGCGGAAGATGAACCTGTGGGATATCGCGCTCAAGAACCTGAGAAGACGCAAGTCCAAAGCGGCTTTTGTGCTTGTCGGCCTGACGATCGGCGTGTCGGCCGTAGTCGTTTTCATCAGCCTGGCGGAGGCCCTCACCCAGAACATCAACAGCAAGTTGGAGGAGTACGGGGCCAACATCCTGATCGTTCCGAAGACCGAAAACCTTCCCATGAGCTATGGCGGGATTTCGCTGGGGGGGGTTCTTTTTGAGATGCAGGAGATCCACGAGGAGGAGTTGGCGAAGATCGGGGAGATCGAAAACGCCAAAAACGTGGCCGCCGTGGGGCCGATGCTGCTGGGGGCCGTTGAGACGGGGAGCCGCAAGGCGGTGCTGGCAGGGATGGATTTTCAGGTCGCTTCCCAACTTCGCCCCTGGTGGAAGGTTCAGGGAAGCCAGCCGGATGAGGAGGGGGTTCTGGCCGGGGCGGAGGCCGCCCGGGTCCTGGGGCTCGTCGTGGGGAAGCCCGTGGCCGTGAACGGCCGGAGTCTTGTGGTTTCGGGAATCCTCGATGCCACCGGTTCCCAGGACGACCACATCCTCTTCACCCACCTTGCCACCGCCCAATCGATCCTGAACAAGGAAGGGCGCATTTCCGTGGCCGAAGTGGCCGCCTTGTGCGCCGGCTGTCCCATCGAGGAGATGGTGCGGCAGATCTCCGCAATCCTTCCCGGGGCGAACGTGATGGCGATCAAGCAGGTGGTGGAGGGCCGGATGGAGACACTGAACCATTTTCGGAAGGCATCCTACGGCCTTTCGGCGATCGTGGCCCTGGTGGGGGCGCTGGTCGTGCTGGTGACCATGATGGGAAGCGTGCGGGAGAGGACCGCCGAAATCGGCATCTTCCGGGCCATCGGCTTCAGGAGCAGCCATGTGATGAAGATCATTCTGCTGGAGGCGGGGATCGTTTCGGTTCTGGCCGGGGTGTTGGGTTATCTCCTGGGTCTGGGGGCGACCAAGATCGCGCTCCTTTTCTTCGCTCCCGGGGGCGGCCACGCCGGCCACGGCATTGCCCTCCCTGTCGACCCCTGGTTGGCCGGGGGGGCCCTGACCCTCGCCATCGTTCTCGGCCTTGCGGCCAGTTTCTATCCGGCGCGCGTCGCCGCGCGGCTGGACCCCTGTGAAGCCCTGCGGGCCCTTTAGGAGGAAAAAAGAAAATGAGTTATATCCAGGTCGACGACTTGAGCAAACAATACGGCGAGGGAGAGGCTGCGGTCCTGGCCGTTCGCCGCATCAATTTCGGCATCGCGTCCGGCGAACTCATCGCAATCATGGGTGAATCTGGGTCAGGCAAGTCAACGCTGCTGACCGTGATGGGGGCGCTGAACAGCCCCGGCCGGGGAAAATACTGGGTGGATCAGATCGACGTCTATGCCCTCGGCCACGAAGAGAGGGCCGACTTTCGCCGGAACTATCTGGGCTTCGTCTTCCAGAGCTTTCACCTGATCCCTTATCTGACCGTACGGGAAAACGTAATGCTTCCTTTGACCCCGGTCAACATCCAGAAAAAGCAGAAACGGGCCATGGCCGAAGAGGCCCTCGGCCGGGTGGGTCTCGCCGGGAAGGGCGGGCGGCTCCCCAGCCAGATCTCCGGCGGGGAGCAGGAACGGGTGGCCATTGCGCGGGCGATGGTGAACAAGCCTCCCATCCTGCTGGCCGATGAGCCCACCGGGAACCTGGATACGAAGAATACCCGGGAGATGATGAACCTGCTTCAGCAACTCAACGCCGACGGCATGACCATCATCATGGTCACGCACAATCCCGACTGCGCCCGGTATGCCCGGAGGGTTCTGCGTCTGTCGGATGGATTGCTGGTGGAAGAAGAAAATATCATTCAAAGGCAGGCGATCTTTGCGATGACGCACAGCCCGGAGAATGCGGTCTGTGTCCGGGGTGCGTCCGGCTCATAGACGGCAAGAAACGTTTTTTGTATGTATAATTATCGCTTTTGGGAAAAAAGGGGTTTTTTTAAGAGAGGGAATCTTGTATGTTTATCAACAAGCCTGTAAAGAGCGCGAGAACCGCGGGGACCGGTTCGATAACAAAGTATGGGATTCCCTGACGAATGCGGGGTGAGTACGGGGCGCAAGGGAGAGGAAGGGATGAAACGAAGTGCGGCGGTCTTGCTGTCGGGCGGGCTGGACAGTACACTGGCCGTAAAGATGATGGTCGAGCAGGGGATCGAACTTACGGCGATCCATTTCACAAGCCCGTTCTGCAACTGCGGCCCGCGCAAGGCGGGCTGCCAGCACCAGGCCCGCAGGGTTGCCGCTGAATTCGGGGTGCCGATGCGGGTGATCGCCAAGGGTATGGATTATATGCGGATCGTCGAGAAGGCCCCGCACGGATACGGCAGGGGGATGAATCCCTGCATCGACTGCCGGATCTACATGCTGCATAAGGTTTCCGGAATGATGGATGAAATCGGGGCTTCCTTCGTGGTGACCGGCGAGGTGCTGGGCCAGCGCCCCATGTCACAGCATCGGCAGGCGATCGAGCTCATCGAGAGGGAGAGCGGCCTTGCGGGGCGTATCCTCCGCCCCCTTTCGGCGCACCATTTTCCGCCGACCCTTCCGGAACAGGAAGGGATTGTCGATCGGGCGCGGCTTCTTGCCATTTCAGGCCGGTCGCGGAAGGAGCAGATCGCCCTCGCGGAGGAGTTGGGTGTTCGGGATTACCCCTGTCCGGCGGGGGGATGCCTCCTCACCGATCCGAATATCGCCTGCCGCCTGCGCGATCTCTTTGCCCATGTTTCCGGCTATGCCCACCGGGATCTTGTTCTGCTGAATATCGGACGCCATTTCCGCATGACTCCCCTTCTGCGGATCATCCTCGGAAGAACTCAGGAGGAGAACGAGCGGCTCCTTGCCTTGGCTGTTCCGGGGGACATCCTCTTCACGCCGGAAAATTTCCGGGGACCGACGGCCCTGGCTGCCGGCGATCTCGATCCGGCTTCGGAGGAAAAGATCGGTGGGATGATCCCGGCCTACAGCCAGGATACAATGCCGGTCTATCGGATCCGGAAAGAGGTGGTAGGCGGCGAATCACGGACGTTCACAGGGCCGGAAAAAAGG
This sequence comes from uncultured Syntrophaceae bacterium, assembly GCA_964433455.1. Taxonomy (GTDB): domain Bacteria; phylum Desulfobacterota; class Syntrophia; order Syntrophales; family UBA5619; genus UBA5619. The sequence continues at coordinate 661 of CAYSSF010000004.1, read as the reverse complement.
ATGCGAGACGCTTTTTTTTCTCTGCGAATCGGAAGCGATTGATGAAGCATGCGGTAAACAGTGTCGAATAAAAATCCTTGACAACGCCTTTTTGATATATTATCTACTGTTCCGATGGGAATAATTTCTCTATTTCATGGGGGGAGGCGAGAAGTAATGCTGACTGAAGAGCAGATCGAAAGGTATCAGCGGCATATCGCCCTGAAAGAGGTCGGCGGCAAAGGGCAGCAGAGACTACTGGACGGCCGGGTGCTGATCATCGGCGCGGGCGGTCTGGGCGCCCCTGCGGCCCTTTATCTGGCGGCGGCCGGGGTCGGCACGATTGGTCTCGTCGATGCCGATGTCGTGGACCTCACCAATCTGATCCATGTGGACTTCAAACACCTGAACAAGGTGGCCGAAGAACTGGGCGACGCCCAGCAGAAAGTCGCCTCCTGTGGCGCCCGCGTCCGCGTTCCGGTTGCCTGCGGCGGCTGCGAATACAATCCCAAGGGGTTGATGGATACGCAAGAATCGGCGCGTGAAATCGATGCCAAACTTTTCGGCATCGAAACCGGTCATCACAAGTTCAAGGTCGCCTTGACAAGAAGGCCGTCTTGTATTAGCTACTCAATGTCGTTGACTTAAGGGTTTGATATGTACAATTCTCTTGCAATATTAT
>CAYSSF010000003.1:64213-70300 GCA_964433455.1 uncultured Syntrophaceae bacterium | reverse complement strand
GGACATCGGAATATCTCTGGGGGGTTTCTTACGGCAGCGGGAGCTTCGTGGCCGTGGGAGATTTCGGCACAATCCTGACTTCTGCCAATGGCGCGAACTGGGTGGTGCAGCCTGCCGTAACGGACGACGATCTTTACGGCATCGCCTATGGCAACGGGATTTTTACCGCCGTGGGCGGAAACTGGAATTCCTACACCGGTGCGGTCGTGACTTCTCCGGACGGCATGACCTGGACCTCCCGCGCTTCCGCTGCATCACTCGAGCCGTTGTATTCCGTAGCATACGGCAACAACACGTTCGTAGTCTTGTCGGCAACGGGCACGATCAGCCAGTCCGATTCCCTGCCCGTACGTTATACGGTTACGCTTGGGAGAACCGGCGCCGGCACGGTCACGAGCGCCCCACCGGGGCTTGCCTGCGGCGTCGATTGCATCGAGAACTATCTTGCCGGCGCCACCGTCACCCTCACGGCCCAGCCGGATGCCGGGGCATCCTTTATCGGCTGGTCCGGCGGCGGATGTGTCGGAGCCGATCCGACCTGCACCTTCACTCTGGATGCCGATAAAACCATCACTGCCGCCTTCACCGCCGATACCACGGGTCCCTCGGGAACGGTGACCATCAATGGCGGCGCCCCCGCCACGGCAGGCGCCCTGGTCGATCTGACCCTGTCCGCCGCTGATGCCAGCGGCGTCACAGAGATGCAATTTTCCAGCGACAATGTGAACTGGAGCGCGCCGGAACCTTACAGCACACAGGCGATGTGGACACTATCCGCTGGAGACGGGCTAAAAACCGTATATGTAAAATTCATGGATAACCTGGGGTTCTGGTCGGCGGCCGCTTCGGATACGATCGTCCTGGACACGGCAGCCCCCGTAGTCGCGGCACAACCGACAGGCGGCATCTATGTGGCCTATTTGGGAGTGCAGCCCGTGACGCTCAGCGCCAATGAAGCAGCGACCATCTATTATACCCTCGATGGTTCCATCCCTACGGACGGATCGGCCGTTTATGGCGGGCCGATTTCCGCCACGGACGCCAACCCGACAACCATCAGGTATTTCGCCGTGGACCCGGCAGGAAACGTCAGTGAAGCAAAGACGGAACTCTATGAAATCATTTCCGGTTTCACATTGACCGTCTCCAAGGAGGGTGACGGCGCCGGTACGATAACCAGCGACCGTCCCGGTATTAACTGTCCTGCCGACTGCGTGGAAAACTTCGCCGTGGGGCAGCAGGTCGTCTTGACGGCGACTCCCGCGGCATATCATGGTTTCCTCGGCTGGTCGGGCGGAAGCTGCAGCGGAACAGGCGCCTGCGTGGTCTCCATGACGGACCAGCAGAACATTGCCGCCCTGTTCTCGGCCCCCCTGAAGGGCGACATCAATAACGATCAGAGGGTAGACATGCTTGATGCCCTCATCTATCTCAGAGCCTTAGACAGGAACCCCGTCGGGGTGCGATCCGATTACGTACCGTCGGAGACGGATCCCAGTGGCGATGGGAAAATCGGTTTGCAAGACGTTATCTTTATTATCCAGAAAATCGGTGGACTGCGATGAAAGGGACAAACATGGGAAAAGGCATGAGTCTTAATAAGGAGGTCATTATGAGCAACACATGGCAGGCAACTAAAATAATTACGATGCTGCAAAAGGTAAGATGCACCGGTATTGTCCTCTTGTTTCTCTTGGGGGTGGTTTTCATCGGTTACCCGTCGCCGGCCCTCGCCCAGACCGTGACGATTAAGGCCATGGGGACGGACAACCTGCCCGTGGCGGGGTTCAGGTGGATCGTCGAGGAGAATACCCTCCACTACGTGACGCCGGGACAGCTTGATCCGAATCCGGCTTTGAAGGGACAGCGTTTCCACACCAGTTTCACGCCCGTGATCGCCACCGGGCGCACAGCGGGCCTCACCGCGACGGTTACGCTGCCCGATCCCGCCAAGCATTATTACGTTTCGGTCCTGCCCGATTCCGCCTCCCAGAGCGACGGATATGCCCTGGGCGGGAACGGGATAGCGCCGGGACAGATCGAGGTAACGGCACTTGTGACCAAGATGCCCATTCCCACGGCCCAGATACACGTCCTGGTCTTTGAAGACAACTGGCCCATCGATAACGTCCCCAATTTTCCCCAGGAACGCGGACTGGAAGGTTTTGCCGTCAACGTATTCGACGCCGGGGGGCGCTACGGCATGTCGGGCGGCCAGATGACGACCGACGTGTACGGCAATCCCCTGGGGACGTCCTACAATCCGGACGGCAGCGTCAACGTGATGGGAAGCGGCCAAATACTGACCGATGCCAACGGAGAGGCAAAAATCAAGTATCTCGCCCCGGGCAAATACACGATGTTCATTTCGCCGCCGGGGGGCGAGGGATGGTCCCAGACGTCCACCATCGAGGGGACCAAGGGAGTCGACGCCTGGGTAAAGGCGGATGAACCCCCGTACTTCATCGAGTTCCCCCCGCCCGTGTGGCACGTTTTCATCGGCTTTGCGCGACCTACGGCAGACCCAGCGGCGCTCACCGGGACCACCACGGTCACCGGCCGGATCGTCAACCTCCGTTACAGCCGTGCGCCTGACACGACGTTAAGCGGCGGCATTCCCTATCAGCACACGACGCCCTGGGTCGGCGTGAACGACATGTCAGGCGGCAATGGCAAAGGGATCTACGCCCAGCGGACAAACGCGGACGGGACCTTCTCCATCCCCAACCTCCCCCCGGGGACCTACCAGATCGTCGTCTGGGATGACAACGTCGACCTGATCTTTCATTTTCTGGGCATCACGGTCAATCCGGACGGGTCGTGCAGCACCCTGACGGGAAGCTGCAACGTGGGGGACGTCCCCGTCAACAACTGGTTCACGGGACTCCACATGTACACCTTCTATGACCGCAACGAAGACGGTTTCTGGGACACGGACGAGCAGGGCATGTTCAATCAGGTGACGAACCTCCGCTGGCGCGACGGCACGATGTACGCGTCGGCGCCGACGGACCTTGCGGGATTCGTCCCCTTCGATGAAGTCTTCCCCTTCTTTTACTGGCTGGTCGCCGAAGTGGACTACGCCCGCTTCAAACCGACGGGGGTGACCGTCGTCGTCGACGACGGCGGGCCCGTCGATCCGAACGATCCCTGGAGTTTCGGCGGCCTGTTGAAGCCGCAGCCCCAGCCGGAAAACAACAATCTCCCCTACCGGGTCGAGCAGGGCCCGGTCCTCGTGCAGGGCTTCCAGGGCTTCATCGGCGCGACCAACGTCATCCAGTGGGGAAAGACCCTCTGGGGGCGGAATGAGAACGGCGGCATCAGCGGCATCGTGAGCTATGCGTCGACGCGCGCCGAAAACGACCCGCGGGACGCCGTGCAGGAACCCTGGGAACCGGGGATCCCCCGCGTCCAGATGAACCTGTACAGAGACAACATCAATAATGGAACGGATCCGGCCAATACCAGGCCGGGGCCGGACGGAAAGCCCGACAAGCTCGATGCCAATCGTCAGCCGATTCCCGGCGCCGCGGTGCCGGCCGATGTGGACAACTGGCCCTTCCAATGGACCGATGTCCCCGGGGGAAAGCCCGGTCCCGAGGACATCGACCGGAACGGCAACGGCGTCTTCGATTTGAACGATGCCTACCGGATTACCTGGACCGACAGTTGGGATGACAACCTGCCCGAGAACTGCCCGGGTGATCCGAACGATATTCTTTACCTGGGCGGCCTGTGCTACGACGGCATGCGGAACTGGAACCAGGTCCGTCCGGCCGTCTTTGACGGCGGCTATGCCTTCGGCAGTCCCGCCGGGGATGTCATCGATCCCGGCACGTACATCGTGGAGGCGGCGCTGCCGCCCGGGTACGAGGTCGTCAAGGAGGAGGACAGGAACGTCGATTTCGGCCAGGCCTACACGCCCAGCCTTCTGGCGCTCAATGCCCCCTGCGTCGGCGTCCGTCCCTATCCCGTGCCGAATGAATTTTCGCTCTTCCCGCTCCTGGACGACCTGGGCGGCAATGTGCCCCCCTCCCGGGCGGGCGAGATGCCGCCCATGTGCAACATGAAGCAGGTCCGCGTGACCAACGGCGTCCAGAACAACGCGGCGGCCAATTTCAACTTCTTCACCTATGTGCCCGTCGCTTCCCACTTTACGGGGCTGATCGCCGACGACCTGGGCAACGAGATCAATCCGAATTCGCCCCAGTTCGGCGAAAAGTATGCCCCGCCCTGGACGCCCGTCGCCCTCCGAGATTATAAAGGGCGGGAGATCTCCCGGATCTACACCGACGAGTGGGGCAAGTACGACGGCCTCCTGCCGTCCACCTACTCGGCGAATATCCCCACGCCCAGCGGTTTCTCGCCGAGCATGTACACCCTCTGCGCGAACGATCCCGGTCCCGTTCTCGACACGCGTCCCGGTTCGCCCACGTATAATCAGTTGATCACCGATCCCAGGTACAACCCGAACTACAGCCAGTTCTGCACGAACTGGCAGTTCATGCCCGGCGCCACGACCTACCTCGACACGCCGACCCTGCCCATCGGCGCCTTCGCCAACCCGGGACAGTTGCCCCTGGACTGCGAGTACGCCGACGCCACGCCGAAGATCCGGTCGGTGAAAGGACCTGACACGAACATTCCCGGACCCTATGTCCTGCCGGGGCAAACGCTGAACATCCTCTCCCAGGGTACGGTACAGGTTCCCAACCCGCTCTGGGGCGGGGCGGGCAGCGCAAACCCCCAGTTCATCCCCCGGGATTACGGCTTCGGAAACAACAAGGGGACAATCAAAATCGGCACAGCGACGATTCCATCCGGCCAGATTAGCTTCTGGGACAACCTCCAGATCGTCGTCAAAGTTCCTGCCGGGACCCAGACGGGACAGCTCGTGGTGACCAGATCCAGCGGCGTCTCCACCACGGAGGCCGTCACGGTCACCGTCGGTCCGCGACCGGTCCGCGTTGTCAAGGGACAGGGCGGCGGCCAGACGATCCAGGCGACCATCGACCTGGCGAACCCGGGCGATCTGATCATCGTCCCCGAGGGCACCTACCGTGAAATGGTTATCATGGACAGGCCTGTCCAGCTCCAGGGCGCCGGCCCGGGATCGACGGTCATCAACGGGATGAAGATGCCCACGGATATCCTTCCCCCCTGGCAAACCAAGGTTGCCGGCATCCTCGCCAACCCCGCGTATCTCCTTCCCGGCCAGCAGCAGCAGCTCGCCGCCGGCGGGACCACGGCCGTCTTCACCGGCGACGGTCCCGGCATTCTCGTCCTGGCGAAGAACGTCACCACCTTGGCGCAGGGAGGATTCGTCCAGAACCCCAGGGCCAGGATCGACGGCTTCACCTTCACGGGGGCGAACGATGGCGGCGGCATACTGGTAAACGGGTACGCCCACTACCTGGAGATCAGCAACAACTTCTTCATCAACAATGCGGGCATTTACGGCGGCGGCATCCGCGTCGGTCACCCGACGCTCACCACGGCCGACGGGCTTGCCTACGTCGATGCCAGGAACGACAATATCGCCATCCACAACAACAACATCGGCAACAACAGCAATCTCGGCGGCGGAATCGGCGCCGGCGGCGGCGTGGCCCTGTACACGGGGTCCACGGCCTACCAGGTGACGGGAAACTACGTCTGCGGCAACTTCGCGAACGCCGACGGCGCCGGCATCGGCCACCAGGGTCTCTCCAACGGGGGCCTGATCGCCGGGAACAAGATCCTCTTCAACCAATCCCTCAACGGGGGGACATCGGTTCACGGCGGCGGCATCTCCATCGCCGGCGCGATATCGCCGGTGCTGGGCGGTCTCTCACCGGGCGCCGGCAACGTGACGGTGAACGGCAACCTCATCCAGGCTAACCTGGCCAATGCCGGCGACGGCGGCGGCATCCGCGCCACCTTTGTCAACGGGGCAGATGTGAAGGCCAACAAGAACAACCCTTCCACCTGGTATCGGTTGAACATCTTCAACAACATGATCGTGAACAACCTGGCCGGTCTCGCCGGCGGCGGCATCTCCCTGCAGGATGTGGCGCGGGCCACCATCACCCACAACACCATAGCCAA
>CAYSSF010000003.1:62633-64203 GCA_964433455.1 uncultured Syntrophaceae bacterium | reverse complement strand
AAGCCTTCCCGCCGGGAAACCCGAACCAGTCCGCTCCCCAGCCGGCGGGCATCGTTGCCCGCGCCCATAGTGCGAGCCTGCAGGCCGCCTTCGGCACGAGCCCCGCTGTCCTGCCCCTGAGCGAGTTTGCCAATCCGACGCTGTCCAACAACATCATCTGGCACAACCGCGCATTCTACTACCTTGCCAATCCGACGGCCAAACCGGCGGTTGCCCAACTGCTTCCCGATATCGCTCTGGGGCAGCTTCCGGTGTACAGCGACTTGGGGGTCCTCGGCACGAAACTGCCGCGACTCATGAATCCCCGGTATTCCCTGCTCACTTCCAGGTTGGGATACAGCAACAACAATATCGAGTCCACGAATGCGAGATTTGTGAGCGAATATGTCAACGGCAGCACCAATGCGCTTCTCAACCCGGGCGCCGGGTCGAACATCGAGACTTATGCCACCCCTGCCGAGGGGGGCAATTACATCGACGTCCGCTTCGGGCCCCTCACCCCCAGGGGTAACTACCATATCACGTCGCAATCTCCTGCCAGAAACAGGGGGAGCAATTCCCTCAGTACGGGTTTCACTGAGCTGACGCGGGACTATGATTTGCAAACGCGGCCTCGCGCGGGGGTTGTGGACATGGGTGCGGATGAGTTTTAAGTTCGCTCTTTAACGACAGATATGTCCTCCGCCGGGCCGGGCCCGGCGGAGGCAAGCCAGAAATGAGGTGACATCATGACAGGAAAAAAGATGAATCGCAGAGGATGGAAGATGCTCCAGTATCTCATTATTTTATTGTTCCTGACGGCCGCCTTCCCGGCCGGGGCGGCGATCGTGGTCCAGTGCCCCGGGGATACAAACGGCGACGCCATCCCGGAACCGGGCGCCCCGGGGTATGATCCCGCAGTCAAGTGCGCGCACTTGAGTGCGGGGGACGGATTCGCCCGGATGGCCGACGGCAAAGTCCTCTATAGCTTCGGCTTCCGGGACGTCACGGGCAAGAACACGCGACGGGTCATGACGGAAGGCATGCTTGGCGCTCAATGGCCGGGGCCGACGCTGGCCGTGGACGAGGGGGACAAGTTCTATCTGAGCCTCTCCAATGTGGGCATGCTCATGCGCCCGGACCTTTTCGATCCCCACACCGTTCACTGGCACGGCTTCCCCCAGGCCGCCAGCATTTTTGACGGTGTGCCCGACGTCTCCATTTCCATCAACATGGGGGGGACACTGACCTATTTCTATAATGTCGTGGAACCGGGCACCTACATCTACCACTGCCACGTGGAAGCGACGGAACACATGGAGATGGGCATGCTCGGGACGATCTACGTCCGCCCGGCCCAGAACAAACTCACCGCCGGGACAAATCTGCTGGGTTTTACCCACCAGCAAAGCTACAAGTACGTCTATAACGACGGCGACGGCTCCACGAAATACGATGTGGAGTATCCCCTGCAACTCGCCGGCGTGGACTCCCTGTTCCACGAAGAGCATATCGCAATCCAGCCGCTCCCCTTCTACCTGCTCCGGGACGACTATCCCCTCATCAACGGCCGGGGCTACCCCGATACGGT
>CAYSSF010000003.1:7605-62623 GCA_964433455.1 uncultured Syntrophaceae bacterium | reverse complement strand
AACCCCGCTCCCCTCCCCGGGTCGGAGGAGAACATGATGAAGACCGCTCAGGCCGTGAGTTCCCTGATCACCGCCACGGCGGGGCAGAAGATCCTGCTGCGGCTCTCCAACGTGAGCGTCAGCCGGTACTATACCCTGGCCAGTCCTTCCATCCCCATGAAGGTGGTAGGTTCCAACGCCAGGATTCTGCGGGGTCCCGACGGCAAAGATCTCTCCTACACAACCAGTTCCGTGACCATCGGCGGCGGGGAAATGTTGGATGCCATCCTCGACACCACGGGCGTTCCACCGGGAACCTACATGCTTTATACGGCAAATCTCCACATGCTGAGCAACAAGGACGATGAAAACGGCGGCATGATGACGGAAATCCGGATCCAATGACGAACCAAGAAGGAGGACGACCATGAAGAAGAAAATATTCACAAGGATACAACCGCTGATCCTGTCCATCGTCATGCTGTTGCTGCTGCCCTGGCCTGCTCAGGCGAAGATCGACGGCATTACGGGACCGAGCTTCAATTTCACGGTGAAGGACGGCTATCTCACCACCGGTGAAGGCTGGTACCTCTATTTCTGGGGCTTTGCCAACGGAACCGGCGAACCGCAGTATGTGGGACCGACCATGATCGTCAATCAGGGCGACACGGTCGTCATCACCATGACGAACAACCTGCCCCCATTCACGACCCCCCAGAATGTTTCCATGGTGTTCCCCGGTCATGAGGATGTCACGGCCACGGGCGGGACGCCGGGTCTCCTCACCAACGAGGCTGCACCGGGACAAACGGTCACCTATCGCTTTACGGCCGCCAAGCCGGGGACCTACATGTATCACAGCGGCACGCAGCCGGAGCTCCAGGTGGAAATGGGGTTGGTGGGGGCGATCATCGTCCGTCCGACGGGCTTTAATCCCATGAACCCCAAGGCTTACAACCACGCCGATTCGAGCTACGACCTGGAATATCTCTTCTTCGCGACGGAGATGGACCCCTACATCCATGAGATCGTCGAGGTCCTGGGGCCCGAATACCTGGCGGGCTTCGGCTATATCGATGATTATTTCCCCAATTACTGGTTCTTGAACGGGAGGAACGCCCCCGATACGATGCTGGGCCCGAACGATCCTTTTCTTCCGAACCAGCCCTATGACTGCATGCCCTTGATGCGGCCCGGGGACAGGGTCCTGGTGAGGATCGTCGGCGGCGGCCGGGACCTCCACCCCCTGCACCTTCACGGCAACCATTTCAAGGTGATCGCCCGGGACGGCAGGCTTCTGGAAAGCACGCCCGGCGCCGGCGCGGACCTTGCCTTCATGCAGTTTACCAATCAGACCGTTCCCGGTGAAACGACGGACGCCATTTTCGAATGGACCGGCAAGGACCTCGGCTGGGATATTTACGGGACCGGCCCCGACTATGCGCATACCTGCAACGGCCTGACCGGACCGTCCTCCGGCTATGACCCCGATACCAAGGAGTACTGCCCCGACCACGGCAAACCCTTCCCCGTTGTCCTGCCCGATTTACGTGACCTGACCTTCGGCGGGATGTACAGCGGGAGTCCCTTCCTGGGGACCATGGGCGCCCTTCCCCCGGGCCAGGGAGGGTTGAACCCCTGGGGCGGCTTTGCCTACATGTGGCATTCCCACGCGGAAAAAGAGATTGTCAATTACAACATCTTTCCCGGCGGCCTGATGACCATGCTGGTGATCGTGGCCCCGGGCACAGAACTTATGCAGTGAAGGAGGGGACAGTGATGAAAACCAAAATAATCTTGAAATTATTCCGACAGATAGGTTTCGTGCTGACGGCCGTCTTGCTCACGGTGAGCGCCTCCTTTGCTTATGATGCATACCTGGTGGCACAGCAATTTGCGAAGACGATGCCCGACGGCGCGACCATCAACATGTGGGGCTTTGCGCCTGCCGATAACACCTTTGCTCCAACGGGTCCGGCCACGGCGCCGGGTCCCCTGATCACCGTGCAGCCGGGAGATGCGGTTCTGAATATCCACGTGAAAAACAATCTGGCCGTGCCCATCTCGATCGTCATCCCGGGACAGTTTGCCCCCATGGCCCCCGTGAAAACGGCGGATGTCCAGGGGAGACAGAGGGTCGTGTCCTTTACCGCGGAAACGGCCGCAGGCGCGACGGGGAACTATACCTGGTCGAATGTGAAACCGGGCACCTATCTCTACATGAGCGGCACCAACCCGGCGCTTCAGGTCCAGATGGGTCTTTACGGGGCCGTGAAGAAGAATGCCGGCGTTGGAACGGCTTATCCCGGCGTAACGTACGATAACGAAATGATCCTCTTGTACAGCGAGATCGATCCGGCCCTCCATCCGACAGAGACGACCCCGGCCGCGGCCGGGCGTCCCCTGACGTATAAGCCCAAATACTTCCTCATCAATGGCGATCCATTCCCCGCGGCGGCGCCCGTTCTCACCAATCCCTTGCTGGCTGGCGACCGGGTCCTGATCCGTTTCCTGAGCGCGTGCCAGGAAAACCATGTCCCCACCCTGCAGGGCTCCTATATGAGCCTCATTGCCGAGGACGGGAATCCCTATCCCTATCCGAAGCAACAGTACGGGACCCTCCTGGCGCCGGGCAAGACGCTGGATGCGATCTGGAACCCCACGAAGAAGGGGACGTATCCCCTTTATGACCGCCGGTTTTTTCTCACGAACAATGAAGTCTCCGGCGGCGGCATGCTGGTTTCACTCGGTGTGGGAGGTCTTGTGGGGGCGTCGCCCGACAGCTACAGCGTGAACGAGGACACCCCGCTTATTGTGGCGGCGCCGGGTGTGCTCGCGAACGACAGGCCGGCGACGGGGCTTAGCGCCCGGGTTGTCGGCACGACGGCCAACGGGACGCTCGCCTTTAATGCCGACGGCTCCTTTACCTACACGCCGAATTTAAATTTTGTGGGCCTTGATGCCTTTACCTACGAGGCGACGATGGGCGCGGAGGTGAGCAACACGGGCACCGTGACGATCGCCGTGCTCCCCGTCAACGATCCGCCTGCCGCCGCGCAGGATGCCTACACAGCCATGGCGCGGGCGCAGTTGACGGTGGCCGCTCCCGGCGTCCTGGCCAATGACACGGATGCGGAGGGGAATCCCCTGACGGCGGTCCTCGTGACTCCCCCGGCCGCCGGCACACTGACTTTGAATGCCAACGGGTCGTTCACCTATCTCCATCCGACGAATGTCGACGTCCCCACGCCGGTGACGTTCACCTACAAGGCAAACGACGGATCGGCCGACAGCGCCGAGACGACGGTGACCATCACGGTCAATCCCAACCAGCCTCCCGTCGGCATAGCGGATGCTTACACGGCCACGGCCACGGTGCCGCTGGCGGTGGCGGCCCCGGGCGTCCTGGCCAACGACACCGACGTGGAGGGCAATGCCCTGACGGCGGTCCTCGTGACTCCCCCGGCAGCGGGTACGCTGACCCTGAACCCCGACGGATCTTTCAGTTACCTCTATCCGACGGATAACATTAATGTTGCCACGCAGTATACCTTCACCTATACGGCCGATGACGGACTGGCAAACAGCGCCCCGGCCACGGTGACCCTCACGGTGCTTCCGTTCAACAATGCGCCGGTCGCCAATGCCGACGGCTATCCGGCCTTCGGGGGGGCCACGCTGAACGTGGCGGCCCCGGGCGTCCTGGCCAATGACACCGATGTGGAGGGGAATCCGCTGACCGCGGTCCTCGTGTCTCCTCCGGCAACAGGCGCGTTGACCCTGAACGCCAACGGGTCGTTCACCTACAAGTACCCGCTGAACGCCAACGCCCAGGAGACGTTTACCTACAAGGCCAACGACGGCAGGTCCGACAGCAACCCGGTCACGGTGACCCTCACGATCAGCTCCGTGATCAATCGTCCGCCCGTTGCGGTGGCGGATAAATTCAATGTGCCGCGCAATACCACGTCGACGATTAACATCATTGCCAACGACTACGATCCCGATTCCTTCGATGCGATTAACCCCGCGTCGATTACGATCGTCCAGCCGCTGAAAAAAGGCGGCACGCTCGTGGTGAACGCCGACGGTACGGTAACCTACACCCCCCTGAATACCTTCCGCAGTGACGATGAATTCCAATACAACGTCAAGGATGGTTATGGCGCCACGTCCAACACGGTAAAGGTTAAAGTTGTCGTACAATAAACCAACGGTATGAAGCCGGGCTTTTCCAAAGGGAAAGCCCGGCTTCGTCCTTAACGAAAGGTCGCCTGAATATGAAGCTCTCACGCTGTCTATCGCTGCAAGGGGCCGGGGAAACAGGTCTTCCCGGCCCCCTTTCCACACGAAACCTTATCCTGTTGTTGAGTGTTCTTTTCCTTTTTAGCGCCCTTCCAGGCCAGGCGGAAGACGGGACAAACGGGAGGGGCGATAAACCACCGGCCATAACGACCCGGCTTTCCTCCCCGGAGACGCTGGCGGAGAAATGGGGGGTGGAATTGAGAGGGATCAGGCTTTCCGCCGCCGGGCACATGCTGGATTTTCGCTATCGCGTCCTTGATCCCGAGAAGGCAAGGGAAATCCTGGACCCTAAGAGCAAGCCCTATCTCATCGACGAGGCAACGGGGGCGAAATTTATCGTGCCGACACCCCCGAAGATCGGATCGTTGCGAAACAAATCACGGGGGACGGACGTCAAAGCAAGCAGGACCTATTTCATCATTTTTGCGAACCCGGGGGGATATGTTAAAAAAGGTAGTAAAATTACGGTTGTGGTGGGAGATTTCCGGGCAGAGGGACTCGTCGTGGAGTAAAGATCAGCCGATGTTGATTGAAGAGTATTCCGGTTTAGAAGGGCGGATCAGGAGAGAAATTTGACGGAGCGAAGGAGCGGCAAGCTGAATGCGGCCGCGCAAAGAATAGGGTGTCGGTTTCTGCATACGGGGATCGTGCTTGCCCTGTCCATTGCCCCTGCTTTCGGGGCGGGAGGTTTGGATCCTAAACTGGAAGCCCTCCTCAGGTCGATGTCTCCGGCAAAAGAGGTTTCGGTCATCGTCACCCTTCAGGAAAAAGAGGACCTGATTCCTTTCAGAAACAAGGACAAGGGCAAGAGCCGCGCGCTGCTGATCAGGGCCTTGCAAGCCAGGGCGGAGGCGACCCAGAAACCGCTGCGGGCCTTTCTGGAAAAAGGAGGGGCCCGGAATGTGCAAACGCTCTGGAGCATAAACGGCCTCATGGCGACTGCCCGGGTCGATGTCATCCGGGGGCTGGCGAAGATTCCCGGCGTCGGGGACGTCAGGCCCGATTACGAATACGGCATAAGCGCGCGCCCCGTTACGGGCGCCCCAGCCACCATCCCTGCCTGGAACTTGAAATCCATCGGTGCGACCGCCCTCTGGGAACAGGGTGTTACCGGCGACGGGGTGGTTGTCGCCAATCTGGATACGGGGGTTGATATCCACCATGCCGATCTGCGGGACCGGTGGCGGGGCGGGACCAACAGTTGGTACGACACAAGCGGAAGATACAAGACCCCCGTTGATGTAAACGGGCATGGAACGCAGGCCATGGGCGTCATCGTCGGCGGCAATGAGGGAGGCATCCCGATTGGCATTGCCCCGGGCGCCCGATGGATCGCCGTCAAAGTCTTTGACGACCGGGGCCGGACATCCATTGGACGCTATCACCTTGGTTTCCAGTGGCTGCTGGACCCCGACGGCGATCCGGCCACGGATGACGCGCCGGACGCGGTCAGCTTTTCCTGGGGCTTTGACAAGCAGGTCAATGAATGCATCACGGAATTCCACGATGATATCCGAGTCCTCAGGGCAGCGCATATTGCCGTCGTCTTTGCCGCGGGAAACGGAGGCCCCGGAGCGTCAACCAGCGTCAGCCCGGCGAATCACCGGGAGAGCCTCTCCTGCGGGGCCGTGAACGAAAGTCTGGACGTGTCTGCCTTCAGCAGCAGGGGCCCCTCCGCCTGTGATGGGGGGATTTTCCCGCAACTCGTGGCGCCGGGGGACGGCATCAGGACAGCCGATCTGACTGCGGGCGGGGCATTTCGGCAAGTCTACGCGATGGTGCAGGGTACGTCCTTTGCTGCGGCCCATGTCGCGGGCGCGATGGCCTTGCTTGTGAGCGCCTTTCCGAAGGCAACGCTCGAAGAGATTGAAGAGGCATTGATAAAATCGGCTGTGGACCGGGGCAAGGCCGGACCGGACAATGATTACGGTTACGGACTGGTCAATCTGCAGGGAGCCTACACCGTGCTGCTTCGAAAGGACTGAACCCTTCATCGGGAAAGATTTCTTGGCAACAGGGGCGATCTCAATCCCCGCCTGATGGGAGGGGGTGAGGCGGGAACCCTGCTCTCGCTATCCGGGGAGGGAGAAGGAACCACGGCGGCTGCCGGCGGCGGTGTCGCCGTCGCTGTCGCAGAAGGCTGCGCCGCCTGGGAGGGAGAAGAAACGACGGGCGCCTTGCCTGCGGCGCCCGCAGGCGATGCGACAGCCGGCGCTCTGCCGCCTGTTCCCGGGGCCGTGGTTTCACCGCTCCTTTTTTTATCCTGCGGATCAAGCGTTACCACCAATTTATCCTCCCCCTTCACCAGGACGATGCGGTTCGGTTCAATATCCTGGAGTAAATAGCCGCTCACGCTGTCTCCTTTCTTCAGTTGCGTCTGGCGTTTGCCGCGACCCGGCGTTGAGTAAGGGGCTTTTTTGTCTTCGATATAGGCAATGCTCATATCTTGCGAGATGAGCGTGCCGTAGAGGACCAGCTCCGGTTTCGGGATGGCGATCGCGGCTTTTTCGCCCTTTTTTTCCGGTGGGATTCTCCTTTCCGGATGAAAGAGATTCTGCTCACTGATCATGACATAATCGGCGAGCGATGGATTCTGCAAGGGCGCCGGCAGCTCCGTCGCCTTTGGCGCGTCTTTCCCGGCGGCCGGAAGAGTGATCCGGGTCTTCAGGGTCATCCATGGGATGACGGTATCGTATGCAGTCACGGCAACAACCAGAAAAAGAAGGCAATTGAAGACATTGATACTTCTAAAGACGTAGCGTAATTTACCCATTTCACCTTACTCCTGTCAGACCCGAGAGTTTCAGCTTTATCATCAGCTCCTTCGGTTCCCGGTAATTCCGGCTCGTCGCATCCAATTCCCGGACGACCAGAGAGGGTGTCTGCGTTTCGATCGCGTAAAGGGTGTCCCTGAAGGCGTGGATGTCCGGCAGCACCGCATCGACACTGATGGTGATCACCTTGAATTTACCCGCATCTTCCGGGTTCTCGATCCGTTCACTGGAGATGGTGCCGCCCCGTGAGGTGATCATGGCTTTGACGGTATTCTGCAGGGCGGCGGCGGCGACAGAAGGCGTCTGTCCCTCGATGATCTTCGCACTTTCCGCCGCCCGGGTTTCTTTTAAAGCTGCCAATTGCGCTTCCAGGCGGGGTTTGCCTGTGATCAGGGTCAGATATTTCTTGAGGACCTTCTTTTTTTCAAACGCCGCTTCTTCCAGGGCGGCTGCATCTGACCGGACCCTCAGATAGCCGTATTCGTAAATGGTTAGGCCGAGGAGGACGATGACCAGAGGCACGGCGAAGATGAGCAGCCTACTCTTTTTTTTCATTTTTCCCCTTTTCCTCCTGTACGCCTTCGATCTCCATTTTGATGGCGAAACGGTCTGCGCTCATCCTGGCATCCCTGAAGGTTGGAGAGGCGAATTCGACCTTCTTGAAATATGGGGAAGCCTCCAGTTTCGGCAGAATATCCGTTGCTGATGCGGCATAACCTTCGAAGTTGACCGCGGATTCGCTGAGTCGGACCCTCACCAGCCAGGCATTTTTGGGGAGTACCTCCGTCAGTTCCTTGAGCACATTCAAGACCATGGGCCGCGAGGTCTTGAAACGGTCAATGCTATGGATCTCCTGCTCCAGTGCCGCTGCCTCCTTTTGCAAGACCTCGATCTGTTTTACTTCCTTACTGCGAGCCATGATCTCCTGTTCAAGCGCCTCCACCTTGCTCGCCTCAATGTGCAGGGATGCGGCCACAGAGAACAATCCCAGCGCCGTCAGGCTGACAAGCAGCAAGATCGTCAGCGCCAGAGGCGTCTGCGAAGGTTTATGGATGCCTTTATCGAGTAGGTTCATTCCGTTGTCCCGCCATCTTGCCCGCAGGGACGCCACGACGCCTCCCATGGCGGTATAAGGCATCACTTCCGACGGCTTGAGAAAACGCAGCTTCAAATCGACCTTGCTAAGAAAACGGACCGGGGCGTGGATGCATTTGGCGAGCAAGGGCCATGGCCCCGCTTGGGCGCTGACAAACACCGCGGGGGTCTTCCCTTTCAGTTTCAGGGTGTCGAGACGAGGATTGATCTCTTCGGCAATGGTACGGCACTTTTCCGTTTCCGCTGCGGAGGGAATGGTTCCTGTAAAGGAAGCGGTCAAGCGGTTGCCGTCCATGATCCCGCCTTCATACCACCCCGTGTGGATATCCAGGAAAACGGCGTCTTCCTTCTCCCGGATATGGGCGGCGAGGGCGCCGAGAGCAGAAGGGCTGGTAATGACACTTTTTACGCGTATCCCTTTTTGGAGGAGGGCATGCAGATAGGGATCGAGCGTGTCGGTTTTCAATGCTGCCAGGATTATCTTTAGCCGGCCATCCTCTTCCCCGACGATCTGATAGTCATAATACGCTTTTTCTGCGCTGAGCGGTGTGAGCCGGTCGAGTTCATAAGACACTACATTGGCAAGGTTATCCTTGACGATGAGGGGGAAATCAGCCGTTTTCACGATGGTCCAGGCCTTGGGGATGATGAGTGTAATGTCGGCTTCCATTGCCTCGAGTTCATTGAGAGCCAGATGAACTGTAGAGGCAACAACCTCCGCTGAGGGATACTTCCCTTCCTCGAGGGGGTATAGCCGGGTTCCCATGATTTTGATACGGGAAAGGCTTCTTGAGCCATAAGCAACGGAAATACCCCCGCTATCCAACTGAATGGATAAACACTGCCCCGGCGCGATATGTTCATCGGCAAGATTGAAAGTGAGGATTTCCCACAGGGATCCGCCCAGCCGCTTCAGCGTTTCCGTTGCCAGGGGAAGAAAAGATGTGGCTATTCCAGTTATTTCCTTTATTTTCAAGGCATTACCTCTGCCGGACTGCGGTAATAAAGGTACCGGTATCTGCTTGGACCTTCCATTGCCACAGTCGCTCTAATGGGATAACTTCTCTTTTCAAGGTCTTTATAGCCGTAACCCTCGATCGTATATACCATTGAAGCGCCCGTCTGCCCGCTGACGTAGGGCGCCGTAAGGGAAGAGGCGCGGCCGATGATATCCATGACATCCTCCATGCCCTTTATCTCCTCCACCCCCCGGACGGCAACAATCTGGTCCGCCATTTCTGCGCTCACCCCCGGCAGGGCGGCCAGAACCTCCCGGGGAGCCACATTGATATTGATCAGGTTCGTCCTGCTGTGGATGGTGAGAAACGGGATCACTCCTTTCTTTTTATCCGTCCCGAAGAGAATGTCCGGGGTGACCCCTTTGACACGAAGCAGTTCCTCCAGAGTTTCGAAAGCGGCATTTCTGGCCTTATAAGGATTCTTGAGCGAAAGATAATAGTCATCCTCGGCCCCATACAGCCGGTGCAGATTATCGTCGTCCTTCCAATCCAGGATAGAGTCGACGATTGTCTCGGCATCTTCGGGAGGCGCCCCCAGGTTGACCAGGAGATTTTTTAGAATCATGCCTGAGGCATCCGTCAAACTATTGAGGGATATTTTCCCCGCCTCGTCGAAGATGCGGACCATATAGGCGCCTTTTCCGATGCGACCGGAGTAAGAGGAGCCGTCCGTTTTCCAGACCTCCCTTCCTTCCAGGATTACGGTCTGATTGTCGTTGATGGATCGGTAAATAATTTCCGCGATCCCCCGTTCGATGCCTGCCTCGGCAAGATATTGCTTTTCCATGCTGTCCTTAAAGGCCGCCGTGCCGTACGTATCGGCCCGTGTCAGCAGAGAAAAGGAAAAGACCGTCACGATGAGGATCGTCATGACCCATAAGACGATCAGGAGAGCTATCCCTTTATGTGATTCTTCCAGGGTTCTTTTCATCAACATCCGTTCACCCATCATCCGCGATAGCCGATGCAGGGATGCACTCATCGTTGCGACCCTCCGGTTGCGGAGAAAGGCGTCATCGCCAAGCGAATTATTTCTTCCCGGACCCGCACGGGGAAGACGCAGAGAAGCTTTTTTGCGCCGTAGCTGACATGCAGCCTTATCCCTTCCGGAATGATCATTTCATCATCCGTGGTCAGTTGCTCCCACCACTTTCCCTCCTCATCGGCCGGTTTCTTGTAGAAGTACTCAAAAAATATCTCGGAAGCGTTTGTGAATAATCGGGTTTTTCTTTTTGCCTCTATTCCCGGCGTCTGCTCGTCAGCATAAAGCGTCTGTTTACCCCTCTCATCGGCCTCAACCCGGTACTCCACGATGACAGATCCCTTCCTGCCGCCCCAGATGGAATAATTCGACGCCAACCGCAGGTTCTTGTTATCACCGCGGAAATAATATGCCTTATTTTCATCTTCCTCATAAGTTAGAGGCATCTGGGACTGAATTTGGGCATCCATGATGGTCATAACCGTCCTAAACCGTTCCTGGGTCTCCGTCCTCTGGTCTCCCGCTGTCACGGAACGGGAGGCAAGTCTCATGGCGCCCATCGTAATGGCGACGATCAGCACCAGCAGGGACATGGCGATCAGAAGTTCCAGAAGTGTAAAGCCGTGCTCAGATATCCTATGCGAAAGATTCAATTTGTTCCCCTCACCGGATGATTCTCCTGCGGTTTGCATCCTCCCGTCGACCGTTCACGATGATCCCATTTTGTCGATCATCTTCATGGTCCGGAGCGTGAGTTTCTTTTCCTTCTGCCCTTCCCGCCAGTGGATCGTTAAAGCAACTTCCATGAGTTTCACCGGCAGATTATCCATTCTTTCCTTCAAAACCTCGGTAATGGAAACGTCCACCGGATAATCATTTTCCCCTGCCTCTTGCCAGGATGACTCTGCCATTTTGGGGTCGGTCAGGATTTCCCGCAGCCGGGCATTGGCTTTGGCAGCGGCCGAAATCGTATTGCCGGAAACCGTGATGGCTCGCAAATTTGATGAAAAAAGCTGTATTACCAGGGTAATGGCAACGCCCATGATCGCTAGGGCCACCAGCACCTCCAGGAGGGTAAAGCCGGTGGAACATTTTTTATGGCTTCTTTTCATAACCCAAGGTCCAAAACCAATGACTCACAGCTCAAAGCTCAATACGCATCACCCGTTCTTGATCATCACCGCGCCCGTTATGGGATCCATATCGATACGAACCTTCCTTTTTCCCCCCCTCAGGATAATGGTGGCGCCTCCTTCCATGCCATCGGCAGGAAGGAAAACGAAGGGATATTTCCCATGCCGTATCTCGCCGGAAAAAGGATCTATGATGGAGACCAGGATGTGGGAAGGGATTTTTTTTACGACCCGTCCCTCGACACCGTATGTTCCATTGTCCAGATCGATCGTAACCGTCTGAGTTTGCATGTTCATGCGGGCCAAAGATCGGGCATGCCGGATGAGGGCCGATATTTCCCTACCCGTCGCGTCGAGTTTGGCTGTCGGAAGGAAACCGGCAAAGAAGACCGTGGACAAACCCAGAATCAGGGTGATGAGCGTCAGGACGATAATCACTTCCAGAAGTGTAAAACCATTTTTCTTCCTTCTATGATTATGGCTGTGGTTCGACATGTCCTTCATTTCCCCTCATTTCTTTTCTTTCTCCTCAAGCAGTTTTTTCATCAAGATGACGTTGGCGCCGCGTACCGGCTTGCCGTTCACGAAAAAATAAGGTGTGCCCATAATACCCAGTTGGGCGCCCGTGTCCCGGTGGGTTATCAGGTGTTCTTTCATTTTCTCATCTTCACAAAGCTTGAATTGCAGCTTATCCAGCTTGCCGGTCATGGCCTCTTCGTAGGCTTTGGCCTTGTCTTCGGCGCAGAAAATATATCGCACCTTCGGTTCCGCCTTCCGGTGCGCAGGCGCGGTGATGAAAAATACATACCTCGTTACATCATTCCTGCCACCAAAAAACTTTGCCGCCTGGCGGCTATGAGGGTCGTCGGGATCGCTAAACTCGATGACGATGTTTTCCCCGCGGCCTATTTTCACCGCCTTGTCCAGCGGGAGAGTCTTCAGCTTCAGGGCCAACTGCTCCAGAGCCTTCTCCTTGGTGATGTTCCGGCCGTCTTTGGTGATGATTTCGCCCTGGAAGAGGCTTTCGTGTTCCGGTGAATAATATGTAATCCTTCCACGGGCGATTACTTCATAGATGCCCTTCAGGGGCGAAGGGTTGAAAATCTCATATTTCAGTTGGGGGAAATTCTCCTTCAAAGACTCTTCCGGTGTCAGACCGTAGAGTGATCCTGTGGGGAATGCAAGCAGCAAGACGACGAAAATGACAGAACACAGTTTGCGGGACATATTACTTTCCTTTCTGTATGGGATAGTTAAAGGGGATCGTCCCATCCGCCTTGATTGCCGATGGGTCAACAACCCTGTCTCCAAGTTAGAGCAGGGCCCGGTGTTTCTCATCCATGTCCTCCACACCGATAAGCAGCTCCTGGTCAGTTCGAACCGTCTCATAGTTCACCTCGCTTTATTAAATCGGTAAATCGGCGATGCTGAAGACAGCCAAGAGCATGGAAATAACGATGAAACCGATGATCAGTCCCATGATCATGATCATGACCGGTTCCAGGATGGCCATGAACCTCTTTACGGCCTGCTTCATAATCTTTTCGTAGATGACGGCAATTCGGATCAGCATCTGATCGATCTGTCCCGTCTCCTCGCCGACCTTGATCATGGAAAGGGCCAGTGGCGGGAAGATACCCGCCCGGGAAAGGGGACCGGAGATCCCCTTTCCTTCTTTCGCTTCTTTGGAGACGGCCTCGACGGACGAGGCGATGACACGGTTTCCGATGACTTCCCGGGAATTGTTCAATGCCTGGAGGAGCGGCACGCCGCTCGTCAGAAGCGTTCCCAGGGTCCGGCAGAATCTCGCCGTCTCCAATTTGACGATCAGGTCTTTCATCAACTTCAGCTTCAGGGCGTCCCACCACAGCCTGCCCTCATCGGAGGCAACGTACGTCTTCAAGGCGAACCCTCCCCCGATCAGGAGGACAAGAACCATCCATCCATAGGATTCCAGCATTTCACTTGCGCCCAGGAGGATCTGGGTCGCCAGGGGAAGGGAGCTTCCCAACTCGCTGAATATGGCGGAGAAACGGGGCAGGACAAAGGTGAGAAGAACAGCGATGGAAATCGCACCCATTGAGACCAGGATCGTCGGATAGATCATGGCGGAGGTCACGTGGTCTCTCAATTCCTTCGAGGATTCCAGAAATTCATTGAGCTTTTCCAGCACGATATCGAGCACGCCGCCTGCCTCGCCCGCCCGGACCATGTTGACGTAAACGCGGGGGAAAATCCTCGGGTGTTTCTGGAGGGCGTCGGAAAAAGCCCCCCCCTCCCGGATGGAGGTCAGCAGAGCCCGCACCATTTCTTTCATCTCCCGATGTTCCGCTATCTCGGCCAGGATATTCAGGCTCCTGTCGAGAGGAAGCCCGGCGGCAAGCAGCGCGGACAGCTCGGCGGTGAAGGCCGTCAGATCTCCCCGCGTCATTTTCAAGCCGATTCCCGACAGCAGGCTTGCTTCCCGGGGGGCCTTAATCTCCAAGGGGATCAACCCGCTGTTCTTCAATCGCTCCAGAGCGGTCTTTTCATCGGCGGCCTCGATGACCCCTTCCATCACCGTGCCGTCCATGGTCGTGGAGCGATAAGAAAAGATGGACATCTATCCCTCCTGGGTCACCCGGTATACCTCGCTCAGCGTGGTAATCCCCTGGGCGATCTTTGCGGCGCCATCCTGGAAAAGGGTTTTCATGCCGTGATCTTTTGCCAGTCGCCTCAACTCGTTGGCATCGGCATTCCGAAGAATCAATCGGCGCATGTCATCATCAACGATCAGCAGTTCGAAGACGCCGGTCCGGCCGTAGTAGCCGGTGAAGGTGCACTTCTCACAGCCTTTTCCCCGATACAGATCAATGTCGGGGCCGATCTCGAAGGGGGCCATCTCTTCCCGGCTCACTTGAGAGGGATCCTTTTCCCGGCAGTGGGGGCAGATGACACGCACCAGCCGCTGGGCCAGGATTCCCCTGATCGTGGAGGAGAGGAGAAAACTTTCCACACCGATATCCATGAGCCGGGTAATGGCGCTGGGAGCGTCGTTGGTATGGAGCGTCGAAAAAACCATGTGACCCGTAAGGGCGGACTGGACGGCAATCTCGGCGGTTTCCAAATCCCGGATCTCGCCGATCATGATCACGTCCGGGTCCTGCCGGACGATATGCCTGAGCGCATCGGCAAAATTGAGACCGATCGTGGGTTTCACCTGGATCTGGTTGATTCCCTTGAGTTGGTACTCGACGGGGTCCTCAACGGTGATGATTTTCAGGTCCGGCGAATTGATCTTGTCCATGGCGCCATAGAGGGTGGTGGTCTTTCCGCTCCCCGTCGGGCCGGTGACGAGGACGATGCCGTTGGGTTTCTGGATAAGCTTATGGAACCGAGCAAGAATCTCATCGGAAAAACCTAGCCTCTCGAGATCGATGACGATGTCTTCCTTGTCGAGGATGCGCATGACGATGCTTTCCCCGTGAAGCACGGGGATGGTGGATACGCGAAGGTCGATCTCCTTGTTGCCGACCTTAATCCGGATGCGGCCGTCCTGGGGGAGGCGCCGTTCGGCGATGTTGAGTTTGGCCATGATCTTGATCCGGGAAACGATGGCGGCCTGGAGTCTTTTGGGGGCCGTTTCCACGTTGTGGAGGACGCCATCGATACGGTAACGGATGATGAGCTCGTCGTCGAACGGTTCGATATGGATGTCGCTGGCCCTGCTTTCCAATGCCCGGGCGATCAGGATATTGACGAGCTTGATAATGGGGGCTTCGGCAGCCAGGTCTTTTAGGTGTCCCACATCCTCTCCCTCATCGCTCGTGTACTCGAAGGTAGTCTCATCGATATTCTCGATGATTTTGTTGATATTCTGAGAATCCTGCCCGTAGTACCGGGTGATGTATTCTTCAATCGTCTTTTCGTCGCCCCCAAAGACCTGCACCTCGGCAGAAAGGGCCACCCTGAGGGCGTCGATGACATCGCTTTCCCCCGTGTCGGCCATCAAGACTTTCAGAACACTGTTTTTCAACTCCAAGGGAATGACGCGGTTCTCCCGGATGAACCGCGACGACAAGCCGTCGAGGACGAGGGGGACCTTGGGGAGTTCTTCTATTCCGAGCTTCGCTACGGCATAATTCATACGTCACCTGTCATGGACTGCATTATAATGCCTATGCCTCGTAATCAATGAGGGTAATGTACAAGCTTAATAGTAGCTAAAATCTACAACTCCGGAGATTCCACCGCCTCATGACCCGGATCCCAAAAAGGGCGCCGTAGAAGGTCATTCCGGAAGATGAACCCGAAGGTCCGCCGCCGGACCCCCGTCAAAAACCGTTCGGGAAGGCTCGTCACCTCCACATCCAGGGCCTTGCGCACGTTGAGCAGTTTGATCATCGCTAAGACCTCATCACCGAGTCGGGATCGACAATCGCCGCCCGCCACGATGGCACGATGGTCGCCACGGTGTACGGCACAACCGTCAGGAAAAACAGCACCACCACCTGGTAGGGATCGATCAAGGGGGTGATCCTGAAGTCCGGGTAGAGGACCGACCACCCCTTCAGGGCGGGCGCGAACAGGCGGGCCGAGAAGAAGAACACATGCCCGTAGGCCAACAGGACCCCGACCGTGAAGGAGAAAAAGGAGACGAGCATCCCTTCGTAGGCCTTTACCGCGATGACGTCGGAGGTCTCCCACCCGATCGCCTTCAGCACGCCGATCTCCCTTTTTTCGTCCGCGGAGAGGCCCGAGGCCTTCTCCCAGGCGAGAATCACGAAAGAGAGAAGCGACATCATCAGAAGGATGATCACGATTCCGCCCCGCCAGTCGAAAACCGAATCATAGGTCCGCACCATCTCGTCCCGGATGATCGGCCGCGTATCGGGGAGCAGCTCCGTCACCTTTTTCGCGATCGTGGTCAGTTCTTTCGGGTTTCGGATCTTGACGACCAGATCCGTTGCATGCGTGGAGGACAGGCCGAAGATCTCCCGGAAGTCAACCTCGGAAAGGAGGACGAGATCGGCGGAGACAAGCTCCGATTCGGGCGATATCACGTCCTTCACCGTGAAAACACGAAAAGATCCGTCGTGCAGGTTGAAGGATATCATATCCCCGCGATAGATCATCCGGCTCCGCGAAACCCCGTTTCCGATCATGATCTCTTCGGGGGGAAGAGAGACGTTCCGGGGAACCATGAACGTATAGTTGGCCCCGATAACGGAGTCGTAAACGTACCCCCACAGCCTGGCCTCCGCCGAGATCACGCCGCGGATTTTTCTTATCTTTTCAAGGTAGCTCACGGGAATGGGGTCGTACCGGCCCTGCAACAGCCGTTGAACGACCATTTCCGGGGCGTCCTTCAGAACGAGGGAGGCCTCGCGCTTCATCGCCTCCGTCAGAAACATGGCCGATCCCAGCATGAAGACCACCAGGGCATATACGGCAAAGAGACTGAGATTCTTGCCTTTCCTTCTCACGAGCGAGGAAAGGGTAAAATCCAGGATACTCCGGTATTTTTCGATCCAGCTTGCCATGCTGCCTCCTTAAACCGGGGGGAGGGCCCACCATGGAACCCATGGGAAAATGTTCCAGGGAGACCGGGTGATCCTGGAAGGCCGAGAGGAGGTCGGTCTGGGATACTTCGCCACAAACATGCCGCATACCGGGCATTTGTCCTTGGCCGTCGGCTTCGGCACCACGATTTCGGCCGCGCCCAGGAGCGACGGCAGACAAAATCCGAGGAGGCAGAGCGCCGCCGGGATCAGGAGAGATCCCGAACGCAACCCTGTTACCCGTTTCATGGCTTCTTCTCCATCATATCCGCGGTACATTATAGGTTTGGCGGGGAGGTGTTTCCGGATGCCGCCGGCGGCTGGTCTCCCTCCTGTCGTGGCGGCGGTTTTTCCTTGGTCAGCTCTTCCTTCTTGATTCTGTTCTTGCTGGCATCGGACATGTTGTCGATATATTCGCCGGATAGAGCCTTTGCCTCTTTCTGGTTCTTGATTACGCGGGGGGTCAGCAGGATGATGAGTTCCTGCCTTTTTTTATCGTCTGTTGAACCGCCGAAGAGCCAACCCAGGATCGGAATCCTGGAGAGGAACGGTACGCCGGAACTGGATTGGGTGGTATCCTCCCGGATGAGTCCGCCGATCACGATCGTCTGGCCGTCTTGCACGACGAGATTCGTTGAGACATCGGTCTTGTTCAGCAGAAGCTGTTCCGTACCGCCCAGGGTGATTTTCTCGAAGGTGGAGATCTCCTGGGAGATCTCCAGCGAAACCAGACCTCCTTCGTTAATCCGGGGCTTGACCTTCAGAATGATGCCGATGTCCTTGTATTGATAATTCCGCTGGGGGGTTACGCCGACCGCGCCGTAGGTTTCCGAGGTGAGGAGAGGAATCTGCTGCCCGACCTGGATCTTCGCGTCCCGGTTGTCCGAGACGAGGAGATGAGGGGATGCCAAGACCTTGGCTTTCGACTCCGCTGCCAGGGCGGTGAGCAGACCCCTGACAATTCCGGCGGCGTCGGTGACCAGAAAGGTGAACCCGGCCTGCGTCAGCGCTGCCGGATTGACGTTCAGTCCGCCGGGATTGACGCCGATGCTGGTGTCATAATTGGAAACGCTTCCCTTGAAGAGGGTGGCAAGACCGAGGCTGAGATTGTCGCCCAGCGATACGGACGCGATCATCCCCTCGATAACCACCTGCCTGGGAACGACATCGATCTGTTCGATGGTCTTTGCGATGGTCGCATAGTCCTCCTGGGTGGAGAGAATGACGATCGTATTGGTGATCTCGTCCGGGATGATTTTCGTTAAGTCGGAAACGAGCGTCTCCCCGCCGGCGGTGGACAGCGTCGAAACCTGGGGATGGGAGGGGCCGGCCGCTCCGGGCACCGGGGCGGCAAGGTTCTCCATGCCTGTCCTGACGGAAGCGGACGCAGGGGGGCGGTCCGTCGCGGCCCCTCTGGCGCCAGTAAATATCTGTTGTAAAAGGGTAGCGATATCCTTGGCCTTGCTGTTCTGCACCTGATAGACGAAGACCTGCGGCTTTTTTTGTTTTAGATTCTCGTTGTCGAATACCTCCACAAGCTTGAGCAGGCGCTTTACATTGGCATCCGTATCCGCAATGATGATCTGGTTGCCCTTTGGCACGTCGATGAGAATGGCGTTGTTCGAGGCAAAGGGACTGAGCAGTTTGACGGTTTCGGAGGATGGGATGTAGAGGATCGGCACCACCTGGAGCAGCGCCTTTCCCGTCGCCTCGATCTTCGCCGGATCACGGCCGAAACTCACAGGCGAAGGTTCCTTCGAAATATCGCTGATGGGGACGATCCTGTAGAGGCTGTTGTCCTCCACGATTCCGATCCCGTTGAGCCTCAAGATGACCTCCATCAGGGGCAGCACATTCTCGGCGGGAACGGGGGCGACGGCCCGGAAAGTGACCCTTCCCTTGACGCGGGGATCGACCACGTAGTTGACCTTCAGAATCTCGCCGAATACGGTCTGGATGATCGTAAAGACATCGGCATCATCGAAATTCAGCGTGAACTGGCCTCTGTGAGATGCCGGAGCCGTTGCGGGCTGCAATTGAAACGGAGTCGGCGCCGGTCCGGATTTTACACCGGGTGGCTGATCCTGAACGGGCGGACCCTGCGGCATCGAGACGGCCGTTTGACTCGTACGCGGAGATCGTGGGACAGCCGCTGGCCCAGGAGACGACGCCGGAGTGGGAGCGGGCTGTTGCCCCGGTTGGATATCGATCGTGCTCGTCGCTTGTACCTGAGAGGTCGTCTGCGCAAGGCAGACGGCTTCCATGCCGCTGATCGACAGGAGTGCGACGAAAGTCCCGAGTAAAAGGCTGAACCCGAAGTGCGCTGTGTGGAATGCGATTCGCTTAAGCAAGATTCCCATCCTGATGTTCATTATTTCCAACTTACAATGTCCTGATCCTCGCCTTCGCCGCCTTCGGCGCCTTCCCTGCCATAGGAAAAGAGATCGTATTCGCCGTGTGTGCCTGGATATTGGTAATGATAGGGTTTCCCCCAGGGATCATTCGGCATATCCTTCTTGAGATAGGGTCCGTCCCAGTTTTCGATGCCGGGATTCACCAGGAGAACGGTCATACCCTCCTGCGTGGTCGGATACCGTCCGACGTCAAGCCGGAAATGGTCCAGCGTTTGCCCCAGAAGCTCAATTTGGGCTTTCGCCGCCGACTGTTTGCCCTTGCCGAGCTTTGGGAAAAGGCGGGGTCCCACGAGGGCGGCAATGAGAGCAAGAATCACCATGACGACGAGCATTTCCACCAGGGTGAACCCCTTCCTGTCCGGGTGGCGATGGTTGAATGGTCTTATCATCATTCTCATATGCCGGTTCCCCAGGAGGTGCTTTCCCGTGATTCCAAGCCAGATGCAGCGGTTAAAACAAAAGAGATTCTATTCATGTGCGTTCCTGTCTGCTGGCAACATAGCAAGTCAAGGGAAAAAAAGGAATAACAGTTCATGATAAGCAGAGTCATAGGTAAAACCTACGAATCGGGATTTTCCCGCTGCTGTACCGGTTCCACCATGTCTTGGACTTTCTTACCGGTGATTGCCTTTCCCACCGAGATATTCCTACTTCAATATCGGGGATTATTCCAGCAAATAATCGGTGGCCCCTTGCGACAAAAGACTCCGTCCGGCGCCAGAACTGAGGTTTTTCACAAACTTTCCCCCCAAAAACGGCATGGTTCCCCCCGCAGTCACCCCCCCTTACCCTGACGGCGCCGCCGCTTCACCGGGGCCTTCTTTAACGGCTGGACGAGCGCGGTCTGCTCGGTAAATCAGTTGGAATGCTCGTTTACCACGAGCCTCGTCGTAGGTTTCTACTGTGATTTTGCGTATAGTTATCTGCCATTGACTGGAAGGACAGGCGCCTGATAGTTTCGATGCAACCGGAATGATGTTTTTAGGTAGACAAAAAAGATGGACGTATTTTTACAGGATTCCCTGCAAACTGAAAGCACAAGGATGTTTTAGTGATTTCTTCCCCACCATGAATAGGGGGTATGCTTTAAAAAAAGTTTTGACTTTTCCGCCAAAGAGGGTTTAAATGCTTCACCGTTTCAACCGGTGTTTTGAAATGTCACATAACCATTGGATATGAAACAGCCATGCGGGCCATCCGAAACATCCTTCATTTCGCGCTGATTCTTGCGATCCTCTCCACGGGGATGCCCCTCTACCATGCGGGCGACGCCAACCGGGATGACCGTGTGGATCTGGCCGATGCGATCCTGCGGGTGCAGGGCGTGGCGCGGACGGCCGAGCAGCCCGCCGCCTTCAGGGAGAACCTGGAGGAGGCCCTGATCACGTTGTCCACCGTTGCCGGCTTCAATAAAGCGATCAAGGCCGACCGGGGGCAAGCCGCCCAGCCGAATGTCGGCGGCCTCAACGTCTGGATCCCGGATGCCGGACGGGGGGCTGAATTCCTGCCGTCCGCCTGGATTCCCGCCCAGGATGGCACACTTCACTATCATTCCCCGGCGCTGGCGCCGCTCACACCTCCTCCGCTGTCCGCCTGATCAAAAAGAGGCGGGCTGATGCCGGACGACCCCTTGGGTTCCCGCCGGCGCAGCCGCCATCATCTCTTCTTTAGCGCGCGTCCCGCCGCCGGCGGGGCAACTTTTTGCAGGTAGCGGACACGATGACCAGATTCGGATCAAAGAAATACATTTTTCGGAGCGCCCTGGCCCTTCTCCTTTTGGCGACGGCGTTTTGCGTTGCGTGGCCGGTCGTTGCGATGGTTCGACCGGGCGCGGCTTTTACCGGGGGGAACCTCACGCTGGACGCGAAAAATGCGACCATCGGCGAGCTTCTCGAAACCCTCGCCCGAACCGCGGGCATCGATATCTTTGTTGCGAAGGGGTTTCAGACGGCGGGACAGACGATCACCCTGCAGATCGTCGGCGAACCGCTTGAAGAGGCGATCCGGAGGATTCTGCGCGGCCACAACTACGCCGCGATCTACGAAAAGGAAGGGAACGACTTCCGCATCGCCGCGCTGAAGATCTATCCCGAGGGGCAGGCGTCGGGCGCGGTGGTTCCGCTGTTCAGCGGCGGCCGGACGCCCATTTATGAGGAGAAGAACCGGCGCAGTGAGACGGTAACCGTCCTGGTGAACGCGGGCGGCGACATCGTGACGCGGGGCAGCGCAACGGCCCGACGCGGCATGGTCGGTCCGTCCCAGACGGAAATTGCCGGGTCGCTTCCTCCGGGCGAAGGGCTGCAATCGCCCTGGTTTGCCCTCCAACTCCAGCAGGAGCGCGAAGAGGCGGAGCGGTTCAGCGGACTGCTCCTTCTAAGACGGCAGGCGGAGGCGGCGACCGATGACCCGAAGCGGCAACAGGCGCTGGCGATGGTCTACGCCGACGAGGTGGCGAAGTTCCAAGCCTTCAAAAAAGCGAATTGGAACAAGGTTGAATCCCTGAGAAGGATCAACCAGTTCCAGGAAGTTACAAAATAACGGATTTCCGGCCGGCCGGGGCGATGGACGCCGCGGCGGGACGGTTCATGCATACCAGGAGGTTTTTTATGAATCACTTCCAGAAGATACTTAGAATGGCCGTTTTGTCGTTGGCGATTCTGGCCTTTACAGCCGGGCAGGCTTTGGCCGTCGTTACCGCCAAGACCCTGACCGTCGGATCGGGAAGCGGGACGGCGGGACAGTCGACCGAGG
The DNA here is from genome assembly GCA_964433455.1 of uncultured Syntrophaceae bacterium. Lineage (GTDB taxonomy): Bacteria > Desulfobacterota > Syntrophia > Syntrophales > UBA5619 > UBA5619. The sequence goes on along the minus strand of CAYSSF010000003.1, from coordinate 40,631 downwards.
TCCTCATCCCCATCACGATCGACGACCCATCGGGGGTGGGAGGCATCGCCTTCACGATCACCTATAACCCCGCGGCCCTGACCTTTCTCGGCCTCTCGTCGGTAGCAACCACCGGCTGGCCGATCCAGGACCCGGAGACCTTCCATGCGGCAACTCCGATCCTTCAGGTAGGCGGCACGGACGTCATATACTACAACCCCTACAAGAAAGAGGCGCCCTATGCCGATCGTACCTATACCACGACGGCCAATGCGACCCTCTTCTATCAGTTCAACGACGTCAAGGACGTCAGCAATAACCCGGTAGGCCGGGTGATGGTTTCCGGCGCCTCCGCCGATCCCCTGACGGGGACAGCGCTGTTCGCGGCGCGCTTTCTGATCAAGAACACGGCGGTTGGCGGTGCGGTCTACCCGCTTCGGCTCTTCCGCAGCATCATCAACAATCCCGCCGCCGGCTACACCCAGGATACCTTCCTGCCGGCCCTCGTCGGTACGGGAGATAAGTCGGGCGGCTTTTATACGACGCTCGATTTCCCCGTGATTCCGGCGACACTGGTGGACGGCAAGATCACGGTGACCGCAACCGCTTACAGAATCGGCGGGAAGGTGACCTATGGCTCCGCAGCAGGGAATCTGGCCGCGGGCTGTACGGTGGTTCTGAAGAAGGAGACCGCTACGGGTTCCGGTTCCTATGTATTCAATGAGCAGACGACGGTCGGCGCTGCCGGCACGTACGCCTTCTCCGGCAAGTATCCCGGAAACTACAAGATCGCGGTCCAGTCGCTCGACCCGGGCTTCGACAATTATGAATCCGCCTCGCCGATCGCGCTTGCGGCTGCCGACATCGCCAACGCCGATGCGATCCTGCCGGTAAAGCTGAGGCCGGATTATGTGACCGGAACCGTGACGCCGACGGGCGGGGCAGCGCTCCCGGCAGGCCTCCTCGTCAGGGTGGTCGATCCGGCCAACAGGGTCATGGGGGTCTACAACGTGGGGGCTGACGGCAAGTGGAGCAGCGCCCTGTTGCCGCCTCTGAGCGGCGGCGCTTCCTACCGCTGGTTCCTGGTGTACGGCAGCCTGACCTCCGCCGAGAATGCGACGACCTTCGATGTCTCCGTCCTTAAGACGATCTCCGGGACGATCGGCGGTCTGCCCGGCAGCGGCGGCGCCGTGACGGCGATCTCCGCAAACGGAAAGATCCAGAAGACGATCCAGGCGGCGAACGGAATCTACACGATCAGCAACCTGGTTGCGGCCAATGACTACATCGTCTCCGCAGTCGGAACCGGCCTGCCGCTGACCTACTACAACGGCAAGACCGACGTGAACGAGGCGACGCCGGTCAATATCTCCGCCGTCAACGCGACGGGCGTCGACTTCAACTTCGTCCCGCCCGCCAGCCTCATTACCGGCGCGATCACCGATTCGGGCCAGGGGGTTGTCGGGACCACGGTTTACGGGTTCGAGGTGAACACCTTCTCCCTGATCTCGACGACGACCGGCACGGGCGGCGCTTACAGTCTGAGCGTTCCGAAGGGGACTTACGAGATCTTCGTGATCAAGGGCAACGGGAAGATCTTCTACTTCTACAACGCAGACGGAACCCCGACGCAGAACGAGGGGAACGCCAAACTACTGACCGTCTCGACGGACGGCCAGACGGTGGCCAACACGAACATCAACATCACCGAGTGCGACGTGACGCTGACCGGCAAGGTGACCTACCGGTCGGCGAGCGGCGATCCGGCGGCCAATGTGCTGCTCTCCGTCGCGAACGCGACGAAGAGCGCCCTGGGCCTCACGGGCCAGGACGGCGGCTACACGGTCGGCGGTCTGTGCGACGGCGTCGCCTACACGGTGGAGATGAAGCCGCTCGTCGGCAACTACGCCGTCCAGTCCACCTCCATTGTGGCCGGTACGGATACGACGAAAAACTTCATCATTGACACGGGCGCCGTCCTCTCCGGGACGGTGACGGATCAGGGCAACAACTCCGCCCCCGTCTCCGGGGCGATGCTCTATCTCAAAGATCAAATGACAGGCGCCCTGGTTGGCGGAAGGATCTACTTCTCCGCTACGGACGGCAGCTACAGCATCCGCGACATCCAGAGCGGCGAATACACGCTCGAAGTAACCCATCCGGATTACAAGAGCTATACGGTGAATCTCGTGATCGGCTCCGAGGACGCGGTCAGCAATGTCGCGCTTCTGAAGGGCGCCCACCTCAAAGGGACGGTCACGGTGGCGGGTTCCAACCCGGCCAGGGCGATTGCCGGTGCGACGATCATCGTTGTCCGCGCGGGGGCGACCCCGGTCTACACGGTGACCAACAGCGCCGGCTTCTACAGCGTCTATGGTCTGGAAACCCAGTCCTATACCATCATGGCGCAGGCGCGCGGCTATGAGCGTCAGGCAAAGTCCGGGACGCCGGCGACGGGGGCGGGCACCACGGTCGACTTTGCCCTCGCCCCGCCGACGGTGTACTACACCGTTTCCGGGAAGGTGACGACGAGCGATACGGCGCCGGTGGTCGGGGCGATTGTGCTGGTCTCTTCGACATCGAAGAACTTCTTCGCCAGCACGACCACGGATGCAAACGGCGATTACTCGGTCGGAAATCTTGTCGCCTCTAACGACTACAAAATCATCGTGATCCCGCCCGGTCTGCCGACGCAGGAGAGTGCCTTTACGGTCGGACCCGATGCGACCCGGAACTTCACGATCGCCCTGGGCAAGGATATCGGCGGGACGATCACCGGAAGCGTGGCGATCCCCTCGACAACGAAGGTCTACGTCTTCCTCTACAAGGATACGGTCTACAAGGGGTTCCTTGTGGCCAATCCCAACAACGGCACGTTCCTCTTCAAGGGGCTGCCCGATGACGGAACCGGAACCGACTACAAGATCCTGGCCGTTGCGGCGGGGTACTTGCCGCGGTGGTACGACGGCAGGGCCACCAATGGATCGGCCGATCCCATCAACATCACCGGCGGCAGCAGGACGGATGTGACCATCCAGTTGACCAAACAACCGTAGCATTTCCGGATGATGCCGGCGCCTCCCCGGGAGGCGCCGGCATTCATCAAGCGAACCCAATCGAAGGGAGGAAGAGAACCAATGAAGAAAATGAAACGATTTCCATTCTGGCGCGCGCTGCTCATCCTGGGACTGCTGGCCGGCACGGTCATGCCCCTCCAGGCGGCGACGGTGTATGACGTGTCGGATGTTATCTTCAGTCAGACCGTGACGGCGGACCAGTTCGTCCGCGTGACCGAAGACCTCACGGTTTCCTGGCGCGTCCCCACCGGAACCGACCCCATCCTGAACTACTACATCAAGATCAACACATCGAGCACGCCGCTCACGGGGACGGCGCTGGACGACACGACCTACGATTTCAAGACCGAAGCGGCGGAGCTCTTCAAGATCATCCCGACGTCCACTTTCGCTGCCTACGATTCGAACCAGATCCGCTATCTCCATATCAGGACACAATATTTGGACAGCGGCACCGGCAATGTCGCCTACAGCGACGATGTCGTCAGCGCGGCGATCCGGATCGACAACGTCGCCCCGACGGGCACCTTGACCCTCGATCCCGCTTCGGGCAGCACGAATCAGATTACCGTCTCGATGACCCCCTCGGAATCGATCCGATACTACTGGCTCAACGATTCATCCACCTTTCCGGGCGGGGCGGGGACGCTTTACAGCGCCTTCCCTTCCGGTACGGTGGGACTGCGGGACGGCACGGCTTTCGGGAACGTCACGATTTCGGCCTGGTTCGAGGATTTTGCGGGCAACCGCTCCACGGCTGCCTCGGCCTCGGCGATCTACCAGTTCACGGCCCCCGTGTCGATCCAGTACAACGCCTCTTCCGTGGCGGTAAACAGTACGTTGGTCTTTACCGTGGACGGTGTCACACCTTATAACTGGGTGATTACCCCCTCTGTACCGGGAGTTGCCTATGTGCAGGGGACGACGTTGCCAACGCTCAACAACTCGGCTTCCCTGACGGTAGAGGGGAAGGCGGTAGGAACCTTCACCGTGACGGCGACCCCGACAGCGGGTGGATCGGCCCTGCCTGCCACCGGGACAATCACTGTCTTGCAGTCCTTTACCAGAGGTGACGTCAATGACGACGGATCCATCGATGCTGGAGACGCCATCCTTGTGTTGAGGTATTCTGTTAGCCTTATCACGCTGACGGATACCCAGAAGGCGGCCGGCAATGTCACGAGCAAAACAAGCAATAACGATATCGATTCAGGAGATGCAATCAAGATATTGAGGTATTCCGTTGGTTTAATAACAGAATTATAAAAAGGAAGACAACTTTATGGGAGGCAATATCATGCGCAAGAAAAGAAAGTTTTCCGCCTTGGCGTCGCTGCTGATCCTGGCGATATTCATCTTACCGACATTTGCATTCATCGATACGCTCTTTGCCGCAGCTCCAACGTCGGTAACGTTCGGCACCGCATCAGGCGCCGCAGGCAACACGATTACCGTGACGGTGAATGCGGACAGCCTGCAGACGATTGCCGGCTACAACATCGATTTTACCTACGACCAGACCGTCTTGACGGCGACGAATGCAGTCATTGGCGAAGTCTCTGGAACTTTCATCAGGAACCTTGGTATTGCAGGTGAGGTTCGTCTGACCTTGGCCGGCGTAGAGGGCAGCACCATCAATTTGCCGGGTGTCCTTGCCACGGTCACCTTTACCGTCAAAGCAGATGCGAGCAAGAACAGCCCGCTGACCTTCACGAGAACTTTGCTTAAAGATGAAAATGGCGCCAATATTGCCGGTGTTACGGGGACAAATGGAACATTCCAGCTTCTGGGTCTTCCTACGGGAACCATCACCCTGACCCCGTCTCCCGCCTCCATCGTTGCCGACGGCACGGCCACGACGACGATCACCAGCGCGGCCATCAAGGATGCCGCAGGTGCGAATGTGCCGGACGGCGCCAAAATTACCGTCGCGGCAAACCAGGGGACGATCACCACGGCGGATGCCGACACAGTGACGGCCGGCACCCAGGTTTTGACCGCTGGCGGGATCATCACCTTTACGCTCCAGTCCAATCTGGTGGTTGGTAATGCGACCGTAACGGCCGCCTCGGTCACAGGCGATGCGACCGGCACGCTCCAGGTCCCCTTCACCGCCGTTCAGGCGACGAAGTTGGAGGTGACTCAGGTCGCCAACCCGGTGACTGCGGGAACCGCAAGCAATGTCCAGGTGAAGGCGGTCAACGCAGCCGGGGTCACGGCGACGGGCTATACCGGCACTGTCCACTTCACCTCCTCGGATTCCCAGGCGGTCCTCCCGGCGGATTATACCTTTGTAGCCGGGGATGCCGGTATCAAACTCTTCACCGGCGGCGTAACCCTGAAGACTGCGGGAACGCAAAGTGTTACGGCAACCGATACCGCGACGGCTACGATCACGGGCAGCCAGACGGGGATTGTCGTGAATGCGGCGGCCGCGGCGAAAATCACCGTAACGGCCACGCCGTCCATCATCAGCAGTTCTGTCAAGGCGTTAACTACGCTGCTTGCAACGATCTACGACTTCTTCGACAACATCGTCACCACGTTTGTAAACGCGGTCACCTTCAGCGTGGACAGCACGACGCACGGCGATATCGTTGCCGGCCAGACCTCCCCCAACGCCGTTGCAGGCGTTGCAACGAGCCACCTCGAATCGAACGTCACCGGCGGCGGGACGATCGTTGTGACGGCAGACGCCGGCGGCGGCATCACCAACACGGTCAATGTCACGACCGTGCCCTTCGGGATTCTCTCGCCGGTTTTGCCGATGGATATCCGCGCCGGGGAGAAGCAGACCTTTACCGGCGCCGGTGGATCGGGTACCTTCAATTGGGTTTTCACGGCCGGCTCGCCGCTGGCGGCGACGGGCGCCTCCGTCGAATGGACGGCGCCGGCAACCGTCGGGGCGGTTACGGTGACGCTGACCGATACCAGCACCCCGCAATCCTCTGCGACAGGAACGATAAACGTTTATGTCCTGCCCGATCCGGTCCTCACGAATGTGACAACCCCCACGAGAGACAATACGCCTACGTTCATCTGGGGGACGGTGACGAATGCGACGCTCTACGACCTGCAGATCGCCACCGATGTCGATTTCGTAAACGTCGTGCGGACCCAGACGGGCATCGCGGCGCCGGCAACGAGTTTTACGCCGACCGTCGCGCTGGCTGACGGGACCTACTACTGGGGCCTCAAGGCCGTGGATGCCGCGAACCATACCACCAACTTTGTCAAGAGCGCGGCCTTCACCGTGGATGCAACGCCTCCTCTGCCGGTGACGACTTTCGTTGTGACGCCGCTCGCCACGGGCGACCTGAAGCTGGATTGGACCAACCCGGCCGCCGATTTCTCCGGCGTGATCGTGGTGGGCGCAACCGACGCGGCGCCGGTATTGGCGCCGGTAAACGGCACGACCTATACGGTGGGCCAGAACGGCGTCCTGTTTGTAGGGAATCTGGCCACCTTCACGGAGGTCCTGGCGAACGGGATCCATCGCTTCTACAACATCTTTGCCTTTGATGCGGTCAAGAACTACTCGACTGCGGCCTCGGCCGATGCCACGAGCAGCGATACCACGGCACCGGCGCCGCCGACGGGTCTAACGGCCGTTGCCGGCGAGGGGCAGGTGACCCTGAGCTGGACCAACCCCACGACAGGCGATTTTGCGGGGGTGATGATCCTCTATCGGAAGAGTGCGGCGCCGACGGGCGCGCCGATTCACGGGACATCTTACAATGTGAACGATTTGATCGGCGACGCGACGGTCGGTTTCAAGGGAAATGCGACGACCGCGACGATTGCCGGGCTTGAGATGGACACGCCCCACTTCTTTGCCGTCTACGCCTTCGACGAACGTCCCAACTATTCGACGGCGGTTGCGGCCAATGCAACGCCTTACTCGTTCAATATTGTCGCCCCGGCGTTGCCGAAGGATGTCCATGTGGGCGATCAGGTTGCCTTCTCCGCTACCGGCGGCTCCGGAAGTTACCAGTGGACCTTCTCCGCCGGAACGCCGGCGACGGCCACGACAAAGGATGTAACCTGGACGGCAGGCCCCGTGACGACCTCTCCGACGGCGGTCACGGTGACCCTGGTCGATCCGAACAACACAACCCTAACGCGCACCGGGACCGTCAATGTCTACAGCAATGTCGTCATTGCGGACAAGCCGGCAACGCCCCCCTTGATCCTCTCCGGGGGCAGCATGACCTTCTCCGTCGGCGGCGGCGATGAGACCTACACCTGGACCGCGACGGGGCCGAACGGTTACACCGATACGAATACCGGCGCATCGTACACCTTCAATGCGCCGACGACGGGCGCCTTTGCGGGCGAGTACACCGTCGAGGTGGCGGACGGCAAGGGCGGCAAGGACAGCTTCAAGGTTCAGGTGCCCTTCACGCTGACGCCCTCCAGCAAGACCATCCTGACAACGGCGACGGAGATCTTCGCGGTCAACGGCGCCGGTACGAGCTACACCTGGGACATCCTGGAATCGGAGACATCGAAGATGCCTTTCGGGACATGGTCGAAGCCGAATCCGGTGACGGATAACAACACCAACACCTTTACCCCGGATGCGACGATCAAGGAGATCAAGATCTTCTTCATCCGGATCACGGTGAACGACAACGCGGGTCTGACCGCTGCCGGAATGAGCCAGCGTGTCTTCGGACCCTTCCGGATTGTTCCGACCGCCGAGTACACGGTGAATGTGAAGAAGGCCGATGGCACAGCCCTGAGCGGCGCCGTGGTGTCGGTCAATGATCCGAGTCAGGCGCCGGTGTTGGTCACAACCGGGGCCGACGGGAAGGCCAAGTTCAACCTGGCCGACACGGGCGGCAAATACGAATACAGCGTCGCACTGGGCGGTTATGTTTCCCAGAACGTCTCATCGGTGGACAAGACGGTGAACGTGACGTTGCAGACCGTGGTGGCGACGATCACCGGCACGGTGAAGGACGACGGCGGCGTCGCCCTTGCCGGGGCGACGGTGACGGCGTACATTCCGGCAACCCTCGCCACGCAGTATGAGTCACTACCCACGGCAGCCGACGGAACCTATACGATCAACCTGCCCACCGGCTCGGCGGCGACCGGTTGGACGGTCGTCGCAAGCCTGACCAATTACCTCTCGGGGAAACAGGAAGGCAAGGCTGCCGGGGCGACGGCGGTGGACTTCGGCCTGTCGGTCAAGGCGATTGGGGCGCCGCAGGTCGATGCCGGCGGCGGTTCGGAAACCTTGACGCAGGGCGGTCAGACCGTTACCGTCGAAATTCCGGCGGGCGGTGTGGCTGCGAACGGCTTTGTCGCCATCAGCCAGGTCTCCAAGACCGGTCCGGCGTCAAACTTCACGGCGGCTTCACCCGGCGTCGTCTATGAGATCAAGGTGAACAGCGTCGGGGTCCCAACGCCGCTGGACAACAAGGATATCAACCGGATCGTCATCACGCTGCCGTTTGCGCTCGGCGTGATGAAGCCCGGCGACCTGGAGAAGGGGGTCTACACGATCTATACCGCCACGACCCTGGCGAACCTCCAGGCCGGGGTGGTGGCGGCCGTTCCCGTCGCCAACATCATCAGCGCCGATTATGTCGGAGACGGCAATCTCGGCTCGGTCACCTTCTGGGTCAATCATCTCTCCTTCTTCGGAATCGGCGTCGGCGCTGCGCCGGAAGATTCCAAGAGCGGCTGCTTCATCGCGACGGCGGCATACGGTTCCTACTTCGAGAGGCACGTCGAGATCCTCCGGAACTTCCGGGATGTCTACCTGCTGACGAACGACTGGGGCCGCGCCTTCGTCGGGTTCTACTATCGCCATTCGCCGGCCATCGCGGATGTCATTGCCAAACACAGCGGCCTTCGGGCGGCTGTAAGGCTGGGCCTTGCCCCGCTGGTCGGCGTCAGTTATGTGGCCCTTCAGACGACGCCGATGCAGAAGGTCCTGATTCTGCTCTTGATCGGGATCCTGCTGGTGGGCACGGTGATGATCCTCCGGACGAGGAAGCTCCGCCGGGTCATCGGGTAACGGGTTAACCAGGAAGAAAACATCCCGGCCTCCCTCGAACGGGGGGCCGGGAAAAACCGAAGGGGGAGCGGTCGCAGGGCCGACTCCCCCTTTTCATTTGTGTGACCGAAAGCCCCACCCGCTTGTGTGACCGGGTGGCCCCCCCCACCTGGAGGCGGGAGTCTCCATCCCGACAGAGCCGTCGGCTCTGTCGCATAGGGATGCCAATCCCTGGTGCGCCGCACGGAGACCTTTAATTTCTCCGGGTAATATTCCCCGAAGCTTGCTTCGATTGGAGGGAAACCACTAACCGTGAAATACCCCGCAGTTTGCTGTGGGGAGATTCATTTCTGTCATTCCTGTTCCGGTCATTGCGAGGCGCGGAGCGACGAACCAATCTGATGCAGTCGTTGCGAGAGCTTCAACACGATGCAGTCGAGGGGACAGATTTCAATAATGTTCCCTGCAATGGATGGGATTGCTTCGTCGGCCGTTGGCCTCCTCGCAATGACGAGAAATATTTTGCCCGATCCCATATAAAAAGAGAGGCTGGGCATCCTGCGCCCGGCCTCTCTTTGAACCTGAAATGGTAACTATTTGTTTTTTAAGGCGTTGGCCTCGATCCGGAAATCGTTTGAAGGATGTAGAGGGCGTCTCCCATCCCAAGTTGACCGCTGCCGTCGGCGTCGCCGGCCAGGCAAGTGCCGTCCAGCGTCGTCAGAACCGGATTGCCGATGCTCGTCGCCGATCCCGAAACCACCGTGACATTGGGTATTTCCACGGGTTGATGGTGGGGGGCGCTGATGATCACCCTATAGGTTCCGTCGGAGACGCCGGTCAGAACAAAATGGCCGGTCGCATCGATGGTTGACGTAGCCTGCGATGTCCCATGCAGCGTTATGGTCGCCCCCTGGATGCCGACCTTGTAGCCGGGGGCCAGCGTGGCCACATCTCCGGTGATGGTCCCGGTGGCGCAGGTTAAAATGGTAAACGGCTTGCCGACCGGCGCCGACCAGCCTCCCGACTGCTCGCGAAACCGGACATACAGCGTATGGACGCCGCTCGCCAGACCGACGATGGGTACCTGGACCGGTCCCACCGCGACGATCGTCCCCGACCCGCCGGGAATCGTCAGAGCCGCGCCGCGCCCCTCTCCCGGGTCGGAATCGATAAAGTATTCGGCCGCCGTGATGAGCCTGTTGCAGATATAGATGAAATCCTTTCCGATCGGTTGGGACCAGCGTCCGAGGGAATCCAGGAAACGGAGATACAGGGTGTGACTCCCCTGGGACAGACCGGTCAGGGAAAGGCCCTGGACGCGGACCGTCTCGGATGGGGAATTGAAGGCCCCGTCCTCGGCGGAGAGCGCCGTCCCGCGGCCCTGCCCCGGATCCGTATCAAAGAAATATTCCGCCGCGGCGATGGTGATCAGCGCCGGTATGGCAATCTCTCTGGAAACCTGGGCCGGGTCTGCCCCTGAGGAAGCGGTGACGTCCAGCGTGTAGGCCAGCGGACCGCGGACCGTGTCCGTGGCCCGAACCATCCAGGTGAGCTGAACCTGGGCCTGGGCCGCCAAATCTCCAATAGTTTTGGTCAGCGTTTGGCCGACGACGTTTGGGTCCAGTTGCAGACCCTGAGGCAATGTCAGGGTTGCCGTAGCGCCGGTAATGGGTCCATTTCCGCTGTTCTGGATATACGTGATGATCTGAAAGGGATTCGGGGAGAGGGTGTTGTTCGTCTCCCGGGTCAAGGCGTCATAGGAACTCAGCGCGACGGTAAAGTTTCCCTGGGTCACCACCTGCATCTGCCCCAGACCATAATAGGTAATGCAGGTCTTCTTGTCCCCTGCATTCATGCGAACGGGATTCCAGTAGTATCCCAACGCGGAATCCGATGTTACGGCATTGGCGGCATCCACTGTAAAGTCCCAGGGGGTGTCGTTGATATGTCCCCAGTAGGCAAAGACCATGCGGTCCGGCGGTGTCGCGTTCCCCCCGGCCAGGGTGCCCCTGGCCTGGACCGTCGGATTGGCCAGATCATCGAAAACATCGAAATACTGAGGCATGTTGGCGCCCGTAAATTCGACCTCCTGTGTGACATCGCCCACGCCCGGCAACCGGAAAGGGGCGCCGTCATTGTTCCCGAGCATCGTGTCCAGCATGATCCGCAATCCGACATCATGGGCCGCCGTGTCACTGTTCTCGATGTCGTAGCGGATCTCCACGGTGTTCAGGCTGCCGCCGCTGACGGACGACACGAGGGATAAGGTCTGGGTCAGGACGACGCCGTTGGCCACGTTCCATTTCATGATGCTCCGGTTGCCGTCGACGTAGGGATAGGGTGGATCACGGGTCACGGCCGTTCCGATATCAGAACCGCTGTAATTCCAGTAGTCCGTCCCATCCACACGGATCGTCGTTCCTCCCGTCCCCGGGTCCGGGTGACCGTACAGCAGGATGGGTCCTCCACTGGGCTTGCCGATTGTAAAATTACCCAGAGTGGGTGTACTTTCATAAACAGCCACTTCGATCTCGCCGCTGGCGGGGCCGATGGCCAGAATGCCCCGTCCGGGTACCGCGATCGGAGTTGAGGGACGGACCATCTGGACCCGGCCGTCCTTTTTCAAAAGGGAAGCCTTATCCGCCGCCCATCCCGTCTGCTGGAAGCTGAAGCCGATCAACAGGAGACTTGCCAGCAGGAGTAAACTGCGTAAAGGATATTTTATCTTCATCTTTCACTCCTTATCCGTATCCGGAAAAAACGTTCTCCTGTATGGATCACTGGACGCTCATGGTCGCCGTAAACGAAAGGAACGGCGAGCAGTTCGCCGGCGGCACGATGTCCGTCACGATATTTGCGGCGCCGATTCCGATGAAATAAGGGCTCGTGGCGCTCCCCTTGTCCGAACGGACCAGGTAATTGTCCCAGGCTGAGATAAAGTAATCCACACCGGAAACGGTCACATTGTCCGCCGGTATTGTGGCGCTGTACTGAACGCCGTTGACGCTGGTCATCCCGATGCTGAAATAAGGGGTATTCTGGTTCGGGTCATGGATTCGGTAGTAGAGCAGGACCTGATTGATGCTGCCCCCGCTGTCCGGATCGGTCACCTCGGCGGAAATCGGCACCGCCTGATTCCTCATGGAACTGGTGATGGGTGTATGAACGATCGTGGGGGCACGGTTCAAAACCGGAATGGAATGGGGCAGGGTCCCATAGTTAAAGGGTGAGAATATCTCCTGCACGCCATCGGTGGCGTGCAGATAATAGAGCACCCCCGGTTCCTGAACGGCTGCCGCCGGAATGGTCCCGCTGAAGGCGTACCGGTTGTTTGTGGGAACAGACGGCAAGGTGAGAGGGACAGAGGTATAGGCGGCTGCGCTTACGGTTTTGTAATATAGGGTCGCCGTTACCGTCTGGCTCCGGCTGTAGGCGTCGTTATCGGTGATGAAACCGGCGACCGTCAGGTCCGTGTTCGGCTGCTGGCTTTGCGCACTGAGCGCCAGCGTGGCGCTATCCAGCGTGATGTCGGGGCGGTGGTTCACCACGTAGACGCCGCTGCCGCTCGCGCCGCCGGAAGCGACCGTCACGGTTCTGGTCGTGCCGTCGAAGGCCGGATTGTGCGTGGTATAGCCGATCGTGTATTGACTCCGCAGGTTCTGGGCAATGCTGTTGTAGATGGCGGCCATGTCCTGGGCGTTCGGCGCATAATGATAATTGCCGCCGGTCGCGGTCGCCATGTCCTTCAAATTCTGCGGATCGATCCCAAGACCGATGGTAAAGAGGGGCGTGCCCTCATTCTGCGCCTTCTGGATCACCGTGTTGATGGTGTAGACTCCGGAATCATTCTCTTCGCCATCCGTAAAGACGACCACCGCCTTGGGGGCCGGTTCCTGGCTCAACGTTTCGATGCCCTTTCCTGTTCCGTCATAAAGGGCGGTCCAACCCAGCTCCGTCAGGCTGTTGATGGCCTCGATGATATCCAGTGTGCCGTTATGGTTATTGTCGGTGCTCACCCAGTTGGAGGGCATGACGACCTCTACCTGGTTGGGACTCGAAAGACCGTTGGAAAACTTGACCAGTGCAACCCGGTCGTTTGGACCGCAATTGTTGATAAAATTGATGGCGGCCGTCTTCGAATCGGCGAGTCTCGCGCCTGCCATGCTGCCGCTCACATCAAAGACAAGGGCCACGGAGATCCCTGATCCCGTTCTCGATTCGGCAAAGCTGGTAATCGTTTCCGTTGCGGCCGACGTTTCCGTCGTCGATTTTTCCGTCAGCGTGAAATCACCCTGCACCTTTCCCGCTACCGCATTTCCGGCGGCGTCCAGCACCGTCACATAGAGGACAATATTGGGGAAATTGGTCGCCAGCGGATTGACCGTCACGGTATCGCCCGCGGCCAGGGGGGCGCGACCGCTTTGCCCCGGTTTCTGGAGCAGTTGCGGATTGAAAGGCACAAGAGAATTCGGCGCCGGCTCTTTAGATCCCTCCCCCTCAAAATATACCGGCGCGGATGAAACAACCGATGCCATGCCGAAGACCAGCAACAGCATCACCGTCATGAAAAGCGCTCTCTTCTTCATCATCGACCTCCTCATGGAATTCAAAAAATGGTTTCGTTTACCTCCTGAATCCATAGCAAAAATATTGCTAACGGACCGAATGGACCGAATATGAAAGGGCAGATGAGATATTCCTTATGGCATGTAAAAACCGGCCAAAGTCTATATGAAAAAAGGATGGATTGTAAAGATTTTTTTAATCCCGATGCCTCAAATGAAATGTTACCCAGGGAGCGCTAAAGGGACGGTGAAAGCGGGCTTGACATCCGGTTGTGGTTGATACTATCCTGATCCGTACCCATGTTGCATGAGATTGGGACCCTACAGATTCCATTTCAGGATTCGGATGAAAACGTGAATTCAAGAATCGTGACCAGCGGACTTCCGGCCCTCGATCAGGTGCTCCAGGGGCTTCGTCTCGGCGACAATGTCGTCTGGCAGGTGGACCGTCTCGACGACTACCGGCATTTCGCGGAGCCCTTCGCGCGGCAGGCGATCCGGGACGGCCGGCGGACGATCTACTTTCGCTTCGCACCCCATGCGCCGATCCTGACGGCCATCGACGGGCTGGAAACGATCGCGGTCAACCCCCATCCCGGCTTCGACGCCTTCAGCGGCATCCTTCACCAGATCATCGAAGCGGAGGGGCGGGAGGTTTTCTACATCTTCGACAGCCTTTCGGCGCTCGTCGTCGAATGGGCGACGGATGAACTGCTCGCGAACTTCTTCCAGGTCACCTGCCCGTTTTTGTTCGAGCTCGATACGGTCGCCTATTTCGCCCTCACCCGCGGCCGGCACAGCCACAGCGCCGTCGCCCGGATCAGGGACACCACGCAGCTCCTGCTGGACGTCTATCAGGTGAAGGGAGTGCGTTACCTCCAGCCGCTCAAGGTCTGGGACCGCTACTCCCCGCAGATGTTTCTTCCCCACGTGATGTCGGATGCGGTCTGGACGCCGGTCTTCGGGAGCGGGGAGGCTGCGGCGCTGTCGGCGTCCGCCGGCCGGAAGCCTCTTCAGTTCCGGGAGATGTCGATCGCCCCCTGGGAGAGCGTCTACCGGCGGCTGATGCAGTGCCACGACGAGGGAAAGGACCGCGACGAGAAGACGCCGGAGGTCGCCGCCCTGAAGCAGGAGCTCTCCCGGATGATGATCGGAACCCATCCGGAGTTCAACCGTCTCGTCGACGCCTACATCACCCTCGACGACCTCTTCGCGATCCGCGACCGCCTGATCGGTTCGGGGCGGATCGGCGGTAAGGCCGCCGGGATGCTGATCGCCAGGCGCATCCTTCAGACGGAGCCCCCCCCCTGCCATTCCCGCGAAGGCGGGAATCGGGGGAGAGCGATCCCCGCCTTCGCGGGGACAAACTTTACGGAGGTCCTCGAGGCGCACGACTCGTTCTATATCGGCTCGGATGTCTTTTTCACTTTTCTGGTGAACAACGACCTCTTCCGCCTCCGCCTCCAGCTCTCCCGCGCCACGCGCATCTCGCACGAGGAGTTCGCCGAGGTGGAAAAGCGTTTCCTCGCCGGGCGGTTTTCACCGGAGATCCTGGAGCAGTTCCGGGATGTGCTGGCCTACTTCGGCCAGGCGCCGATCATCGCCCGTTCGAGCAGCCTCTTGGAGGACAGCTTCGGCAACGCTTTCGCCGGGAAGTACCACAGCGAATACTGCGCGAACCAGGGGACGTCGGAGGAGCGGCTGGAGGCGTTTCTCCGCGCCGTGAAGCTGGTCTACGCGAGCGCACTGAACCCGGACGCGCTGACCTACCGACGCACCCGGGGGCTGGGCGAGAGCGACGAGCAGATGGCGATCCTGGTCCAGCGCGTCTCCGGGATGCCCTGGAAGCATTACTTCTTCCCGAGCCTTGCCGGTGTCGCCTTTTCCCGGAACCTCTACGCATGGACGGACCGGATCGACCCCGCGCAGGGGATGATCCGCCTGGTCTTCGGCCTGGGCACCAGGGCGGTCAACCGCGTCGGGAACGACTATCCGAGGATGGTTGCGCTGAGCCACCCGTCGCTTCGCCCCGAAACCGGGAGGCGGATCGCCAAATACTCCCAGTGGGAGGTGGACCTCATCGATCTGGAACAAAACGCGTTCACGACCCGGCCGCTTTCGGAGGTTCTGGAGGGGCGGAATTACCCGAACCTTGAGCTCTTCGTCTCGTTGATGCGGGACGGATACCCGGCGGATCCATGGACAAGCCGCCTTGAGACGACGACGGAGGAACTGGTCCTCACTTTCAACCACCTGCTGGTCCGGACCGACTTCGTCCGGTTGATCGGGGAGATGCTCCGGCGGCTGGAGAGGGCTTACGGACAGCCGCTCGATACGGAATTCACCGCGGCGATCGACGCCGGGGGTAAGGTGAGGATCAACCTCCTCCAGTGCCGGCCGATGCGGCTTCCCGGGGCGACGGGACCGGTGGCGCTTCCCGAAAACATTCCGCCGGAACGGCTCCTCTTCCGGTCCGCCCGGACGATCAGCGGCGGCATTACGCCGCCGATCCGTTACCTCCTCTACATCGATCCGGCCGGGTACGGCGCGATCGATTCCCCGGAGGTCAAAAAATCGCTCGGCCGCGTCGTCGGGCGGATCAACGATCACCCCGATGTGGCCCAGGGGCGCGTTTTGATGATGGGGCCTGGGCGGTGGGGGAGCAGCAACATCGACCTCGGCGTGAACGTTTCCTATGCGGACATCAACAACACGGCGGTGCTCGTGGAGATGGCGAGGGAGGAGGCGGGGCAGGTCCCGGAGGTTTCCTACGGGACCCATTTCTTCCTCGACTTGGTCGAGGCGAAGATCATCTACCTGCCCGTCTATCCCGGCGACCCGGAGGCGGAGTTCAACCGGGAGGTTTTTGAGACGCTTCCGAATGTTCTGGAGAATCTGCTGCCCGATGCGGCGCGCTTCCGGGATTTCGTCCGCGTCTTCGACCTGCCGGCAACGACGGGCGGGCTTTACGCCCGGGTTGTGGCCGATCCGCAGAGTCAGCGGGCGGTCTGTTATCTGGAATAAAGGAGAAGAAACCATTGAAAACAGGTATCCGTGAGATGGCGGAGGGGATGCACATGATCACGCTTCCAATGCCCTTTCGCCTGAAACATGTGAATATCTTTGTATTTCTGGAAGAGGATGGATTTACGCTGATCGACACCGGTCCCAATTTAGATTCGGTTCTGCCGACGCTGGAGGGTAACCTTGCCCGGATCGGCAGGCGGGTCGAGGATTGCCGCCGGATTCTGATCACCCATTTTCACATGGACCACTGCGGTCTGGCCGGCCTGATCGCGGGCCGTTCCGGCGCCTCCATATACCTTTCGGAGATCGAGGAGCAGACGATCCGGGCCTTTGCGAAGGAGGGGGAGCGCGCTTCGCATCTTCGGCGCTTCGGCATGGAGCACGGGCTCGACCAAGGGACGCTCGACACGGTGATTCGGGCCTTTTCCGCCTTCAAAACGGCCACCGTGCCGTTTACCGCCACCGGGATCCTCGCCGGCGGCGACCGGCTCGATGTCGGGGGCAGGGCGATGGAGATCATCGCGACGCCGGGGCACAGCCGCGGCCACATCTCTTTCCATCTGCCGGAGGAGCGTTTTCTGATCGCGGGGGATCATATCCTGCCCCACATCACGCCGAACCTGAGCCCCGATCTGATGACCCCCGCTTTCCATCCCCTCGAGAGCTTCCTCGCCTCGC
Source organism: uncultured Syntrophaceae bacterium (assembly GCA_964433455.1). Lineage (GTDB taxonomy): Bacteria > Desulfobacterota > Syntrophia > Syntrophales > UBA5619 > UBA5619. The sequence continues at coordinate 23,295 of CAYSSF010000003.1, read as the reverse complement.
TGGCGCGGGTCGAGGATTTGCCGGTCGCCATGGTATGCCCCGCGCACGGCAGACCTTTTTCCGATCTGAAGGGAAGGGTTGCGGGGATGCGGGAGCACCACCGCGACCGGTCGGCACTGGCGCTGCAGGCGCTGACGGAGGGCGAACGGACCGGCGGCGACGTCTCCCGGTTCATCTTCGGAGACGATCTTCCCCCGTTCGACCGCCTGCTGGCCCTCAATGAGACCTTCGTCCATCTGATCGAACTGGAGCGGAGTTCTTTGATTCACCGGAAGATGCGCGACGGGACCTGCCTCTTTGAACGGGTCGGTTCGTAAAAGGGGTCATGGGGCGGCTTCCGCGGTTGGAGGTGTTCGTATCTCCCTTAAAAACCCTGATTGACGGATTTCGAGAACCATGTGATAGTACGAGCCATCATGCGTGAGGGACAATGATTCCGATCGTCAAACGCCTCTGTTCAACCATTCGACCCTCTTGCCTGGCTCTGGCTCTCTGCCTTTTTGCGCCCGGACTGCTGCACGCCGCGCCCGCAAGTCCGATTTTTATTCTGCATTCCTATTCTCAGGAATATGCATGGACCCGGGGTCAGCACGAGGGTTTCATCCAACCACTTATCGGATGGCTGCGAGATGCCTATATCATCGAAGGGGTGCTCGGCGGCTCTGTGACGAGCGGTCAGAAACAGGGCATGAGCGCAGCGCGTTTGCTGCTGGCCTATCAGCACGGCAAGCCGATTGCCGATCTGCCGCCGATACTGAAGAGTCCCAATGCTTTGATCTTTGATGACAGGGTGCTGGAACAGCACGGCATCGATTTGCCCGAAAGCCTCCGCTCCCAGGCGGTCCTTTTGCATCCGCGCCCCGGTTTTTATGAACGGTATCGCCTGTTGATTCTGGGCATGCTGGTCGGTCTGGCTGCGTTGCTCTTTTTGGTCGTGTCCGTGTCGCTGATGATTCTGTCGCGCAAAAACCGCGAATTGAGCCTTGCACAAAACACCGCCGAGTCGGCCAACGCACTCTTCAATCAGCTCGCCGAGCAGAGCCGGACGGTGCACTGGGAAGTCAATGCAGAGGGGGTGTACACCCACGTCAGCCCTGTGTCGTCTGCGGTACTGGGTTATCGACCGGATGAACTTGTCGACAGGAAGCACTTTTATGATCTCCTTTGCGATGGTGAACAAGATGTAAAAAAGACGGCGGTTTTTGAATGCTTCGTCCGGAAAGAACCTTTTCATGATCTGGAGAGCGCCATACAGACCAGGGATGGACGGCGGATTTGGGTCTCAACGAACGGTTTCCCGCTTCTGGACGGTAGCGGCGCATTCCTGGGTTATCGCGGTTCCGACAGCGACATCACGGCACGCAAGCGGGCGGAGGAGGCGCTGAGAACCTTGTCGGCCCGTCAGGAAGCCATCCTCGACACGGTGCCGGAGATCCTTATAGAGGTGGACAGCAACAAGGTCTATACCTGGGCCAATAAGCCGGGTATGGATTTCTTCGGAGAAGAGGTGATCGGGAAGGAAGCGGCTTTCTACTTTGAAGGAGAGCAGGAGACCTACCGTATCGTGCAGCCACTTTTTCAAGGTTCCGAAGACGTGATCTACCTGGAAAGCTATCAGCGGCGAAGGGATGGGGGAAAGAGGTTGCTCGCCTGGTATTGCCGGGTGCGAAAGGATCATAACGGACAGGTAACCGGCGCGCTCTCTTCGGCACGCGACATCACCGAACGCAAGCAGGCGGAGAAACAGCTCGAAGAGACCCTTGAAGGTCTCAGGAAGGCGGTCGGCGCGACCATCCAGGTCCTGGCCTCCGCCGTGGAAACAAGGGATCCCTACACCGCCGGTCACCAGATCCGGTCCGCGGATCTTGCCCGTGCCATCGCTACGGAGATGGGGTTGCCGCAAAATCAAATCGACGGCATCCGCATGGCCGGTTCCATTCATGATATCGGGAAACTGTCCGTCCCGGCGGAGATATTGTCCAAACCGACAGAACTGTCCGAACTCGAATTTTCCCTGATCAAGGAACATGCCGTCAAAGGATTCGAGATGCTGAAGGATGTGCAGTCCCCCTGGCCGTTGGCGGAGATCGTCTACCAGCACCACGAACGAATGGACGGCTCCGGCTATCCAAGACGCCTGAAAGGGGAGGAAATTCTCATGGAGGCCCGCATCCTTGTTGTTGCGGATGTGGTGGAATCGATGGCCTCTCACCGGCCATATCGTCCGGCACGGGGCATTGAGGCTGCTCTGGATGAGATCTTGAAAAATAGCGGAATTCTTTATGACGCCGCCGTCGCAGATGCCTGCCGGAGATTGTTTCTGGAAAAAGGATTCCATCTTTCATCCTGAGGGCATCGGGATGATGGACCATCATTGTGCCCTGCTTTTTTCATCCGTTACGGTCAGGCGCGGCAGCAGAAAAACACCCAGCAGCATCAGAATGCCGATCAGAACGAAAGCGGCGCCGAAGGCCCCCCTGTCCCCGAAAACCCCCACGAGTGGCGGGAAGAGACCGGCGCCGATCAGGTTGGCGATGAAAATGGTCAGTGAAACGGAGAGATTCCGGGCGCCCGGCGGGACGATCCGGGAGAGGATCGTGAACCCCGCCGGAAAGAAACAGATCAGCAGCATCGGCTGAATGAACATCATCGGAATGAGCCAGCGGCCCGGCAGAATGCCGAGAAGGATCGTCGTCAGACCGGTGAAGAGAATCGCGGCGCCGATCGTCGGTTTCGGGCCGAAACGGTCGGAGATCCATCCGGAGGCGAGGGCCATGCCGATCACCGGGACCCTCGACAGCCCGACCAGCGTGTTCGCCATCCCCCGCTCGAAGCCCCGCTCGGCGACGAGGTAGAGGGGCATCATATTGTAGATGCCGATGCTCGAACCGATCGCCAGGCCGAACAGAACGGTCATGATCCAGAAGGCGGGCTTCCCGAACAGCAGCCGGACGTTGCCCGGAGAGGGCGCCTCCCCCTTGAACGCGCCGCCGGCGCCGAAACGCAGAAAGGTCAGACCCAGGATCACCGATACGACCCCGATCAGCGCGAGAACCCCCCGCCACGGAACAAAGACGAGAATGCCTTCCACGAGCAGCGGGGCGGACATGTAGGCCAGGGTGGGCGCCAGTTCATGCACCGCCATGGCCTTTCCCCAGTGTATGGGGCGGATTGCGCTGGTGATCGTCGTGATTCCCGATGGAAGATAGATTCCGGTGGAGATGCCGAGGAGGAGCAGCCCCAGGCGGATGGTCCAGAGGTTGTGGCTTGCCGCGATCAACATGAAGACGGAGCCGCCGGCGACGGCGGCCAGGACGATCGTCCGGCGATGCGTCAACCGGGACGAGACAAACCCCGATCCCAGGAGTCCTGCCGAATAACCGATCGCGATCAGCATGAAAAGGGCGCCGGCGTCGGCATGGTCGAGATGGAGCTCCTGTTCGATGACCGGCATCAGCGGAGCCAGCACGATCCGCGAGAGAAAATTGACGAGAAAGATCCCGGTCAGGAGCATCAGCAGGAAAAGCTGGGATTTCCTGGCAAACGGGGCCTCCGTCATGGAGCGGCTGCCGGACGGTTCATCGCCATTCGCTTCCGGCCCTCCTGGAAGAGAACCTCCATGTCGTCCGTCGTCACCGACTCAATAAAACCGCGACCGAAATGCCCATGGTCGATCACGTCGCCCTTTTCGTAACGTTCCGTCCATTTGTACTCCCAGACGACGGCATCCGGGCTCATGGCGGTGTTCCGCGCCTCCCACTGTCTCGAATCCGCCGGCCGGACCGCTTTGGACCGGGGCGCCGCCGCCCCGCTTCCGCACAGCCGCACCGCCGGCGCAACACGCCTCTTTTCCGGCTTCGGTCCACGATAGCGGTGCTCGGCGCCGCAGGTCTTGCATTTGACCGCGTGGACCGCGCCGCCCACCTCATACAGAACGATGTGCGCCAGCGTGAAGCCGCACCGCGAACAGAAGGCATCGATATTTTTTCCGACGAGTGACAAGCCATCCCCCTTTTTCCACAATCTGATGCTGCCTTTATCATGACGCCGTCCCTTTGCAAACCGTTTTGTCATCGACGACCGGCCGTTCAGACAATAACCTTTTGAAAATTATGGGTTGACTTTCCTCACGGCGCTGTTATAGATTCAGTCGCACCGTATCGGGTGGATTCTCCATCTCTCAGGTTTTTTCCCAAGCGCCTTCTGGAACGGTTGTCGTTCAGTTCAACGATTCTTTGATTGGAGTGGTGGCACAGACGAAAGGATTCCCCATGAGAAAGACGTCAATATCCTTTATATTTCATACTGTTGTCTTTTTTCTGATTGTTCCCCATGCATGGAGTCAGCAGCCGGTCACACTGGAAGAAGGGATCCGGCAATATCAGCTTGAGAATTATGAAGAGGCCGTTGAACTCCTGACCAAGGTGAGGGCAACCGATCGAACCTCATCGGCCGCCGCCTTTTTTCTCGGGATGGCCTACAAGCAGGTGATGGATTATTCGAAAGCCGCTGAAAATCTGCAGGATGCCGTTACCTTTTCGCCCCCGATCAAGGAAGCCCCGCTCGAACTCGTCGATGCGCTCTACCAACTGGATCGACTGACGGAGGCCAAAAAATGGCTCGCCGTAGCGGAAAGGGAGGGCTCTTATCCCGCCCGGACCGCGTTTTTAAAAGGACTGATCCTCTCCAAAGAGAACGACAATGCCGCGGCAATCGCCGCCTTTGAGAACGCAAAGAAGATGGATCCGACCCTCAGCCAGGCGGCGGACTTTCATATCGGCATCAGTTTCATGAAAGACCGTAAAATCGATAAGGCCAAGGAGCGGTTTCAGGCGGTCGTGCAGCAGGACGCCCTCTCCGACCTGGCGGCTTATGCGCGCCAGTATCAATCGGTTCTTGAACAGGTGATCGAGCAGAACAGACCGCTTCGCCTGACGGTCGGCATCCTGGGCGGCTATGATACCAACCTGGTTTCCAAACCGATCGACGCTGCCGCCGCAGGCAATATCACCGATGAGAAGGCGGCCGTTTTGTCCTCGTCGGTGCGGCTGGATTATGTGCCCATGCTGGATGGGCCCTGGCTGTTCAACGCCCAGGCCGCCGTCGCTTCCACGGTGAATTCCAAGCATACCCACTCCCACGATGCTTTCGCAAGCTCATTTTCGGTTGCCCCGGGTTACAATTTCGGCACGTTTGCGGTCAATCTGACCGCCTCTTACACGAACGCGCTGTTGCGCACCGATCCGGACCCCGTTCCGGCGCCCGACTCCGGCCCGGGTTATAAAAGGTATCTGGACTATTGGACCGTGGGCCCGACCCTGCGGGTTCTGATGAACCAGAACAACATCCTGGAAGTCTTTGCCGGCTATGACAAGAAGACGTACTACAATCAAAAGACGTCGAACCGGGAATCCGTTCGGGATTCCGTAGGTTTGCGCGAGTATGTCAGTTGGATCTGGCTCTTCAGCGAAAATGCCTTTTTTAACCTGCGCTATGATTACAATCAGGATCACGCGGATGGGATCTATTGGGAAAGCGTGACCCACCGGATGACCGCCAACCTGATACTTCCGCTTCTTTCGCAGGAGAGGGCCAAAAGGGTGGGGCAACTGAATCTGCAGGTCGCCGGGGGGGCCTCCTGGCAGGATTACCGGTATGAACAGCCTTTCGTGGACGGGGGCAGTCTCGTCACGGGCAAGAGACGGGACAGGATTTACACGGGTTCTCTCGGCCTCTCCTGGGCTTTTTCCAAACACGCCAGTTTTATTCTCCAGGCCACCCGGACCAAGAACGACTCCAACATCCCGATCTACAGCTACGAAAGGGACTTGTACATGACGGGGGTTGAGTTCAGGTATTGATGGTTTGTCAACGATTCAGACGAGGCGCGCCGGATGGTTCAAGCCGGCGGCTGCCCGGAGGATGGTTTCAAAATCGGTTTAAACGATTCAAACCGCCTGATGGTTTATGGGGGGGCATTAACGGGAGGTAGTATCATGAAGAGGAAACTGCTTGGTTTGGTGATTTTGGCGCTGTTGTTGGTTGTGCCGCTGACGGTGCATGCGGCGACGGCCGGCAAATTTACCTCGGTGGAGGGGAAAGTCGATATTACCAGCCCCGGCAAGGAGGCGCGTCCGGTCAACCTTGGCGACCTCCTGAACGTAGGGGACATTATTCGCACAAAAAGCAAGTCGAAATGCGAGGTTGCGTTCCCTGATGGCAGCATTCTCCGCCTTGCCGAAAACAGCCGGCTGCGCGTGAACGAATTTACCCAGCAGGACGGGCAGCGGAATGCAACCCTCGACCTGTTCCGGGGGAAAATTCAAAATGCCGTGACGGCCGTTACCGGAGCGGCATCCGGAGAGTCGAAATATGAGGTCCGCACGCCGACGGCCGTATGCGGCGTCCGCGGGACCTTTTTCTTTGTCTATCATCAGGCGGGCATAACCGGCGCGGCCTTCAAGGAGGGAACCGGATACGGCTACAGCCGGAATCGTTCCGGGGATGTTCGGGCGATCCATGCCGGCCAGGCGATGATCGTCTCCAATCCCGATCTGCCGCCCGTGATTCGTCCGGCAACCGCCTCGGAAATACACCAGCATCAGAGGGACACCGCGCCGTCGGAGAAGCCGAAAAGCGGGGCGAAAGAGGATGAGTCCAAACCGGGTGAAGGCGCCGGCGCAGGAGCCGGAGGACCCTCCGCATCGGGCGGATCCGGGGAATCATCCGGACAAGGCGACCTTGTTTTGGATACCTTTAATACGGATCCCGGAGCGGGGATGTCTTCCCCCTCCGGGACAACATCGTCTCAGGCGCCCTTTTCGTCCACAACGGGGACGACTTTGGAGCAGAACCTCACTTCCGGCTCTTCCGGAACCGGCGCCGTCATCGTCGTGCCGCCCGAAGAAACGACACCGCCGGTCATCAAAAGCCTGACCCCGGTTAATTTCAGCGATGCTACGAAGCTGTCCAATCAACCCGATGCGGCCTTTACGGTAGAGTTCGACAAGCCGGCCACGATTTATTACAACCTGGACGGGAGCGGTTATCTCCCGGCAACCGGCGGCCAGCTCATCCTCTCCGGCCTCCCCGAGGGAAGCCACACCATGCATGTCAAGGGCGTCGATGCGGCGGGCAATGAGTCTCCGGTGATCACCTATGTCTGGACGACGGACTACACGCCGCCCACGATCACGCTCTCCGGAACGCCGGCCGCCGTCACCAATGCCAACGCCGCCGACATCACCGTTTCGACCAACAAACCGGCAACCTACACCTATACGTTGGACGGCGCCGCGATCACGTCGACGAACCTCGCCAATCTGTCCGCAGGCAGCCATACGTTCACCGTTACGGCCACCGATGCGGCGGGAAACAGCGCCACCAGCGCCTACTCCTGGACGACGGACTACACGCCGCCCACGATCACGCTCTCCGGAACGCCGGCCTCCGTCACCAATGCCAACACCGCCGACATCACCGTTTCGACGAACAAACCGGCCACCTACACCTATACGTTGGACGGCGTCGCAATTGCTTCGCCGAATCTCGCCAATCTGCCGGAGGGCAGCCATACGTTCACCGTTACGGCCACCGATGCGGCGGGAAACAGCGCCACCAGCGCCTACTCCTGGACGACGCTCTATTCGGCGCCCATCATCACCATGAACCCCCAGGCCACGCCGGTTGCGGACGGCAAGACCGACATCCGGATTGCGCTGGCCGCGTCCGAATCCGCAGACTTCTCGACCTCTCTCGACGGGGGTCCTCCCGTGGCCGGAGCCGTGGTCGATTTCAAGGGGCTCTCGGAGGGCAGCCACACGATCAGCGTGCAGGCAACGAATCAGGCGGGGAACGTCAATACGCAGAGCCTCACCTTCGATCTGAGCCGCTATGCGTTGACGGGCGACTTCTACGGCTGCATCGGCGGCGTATACGGCACGGTCGCCGGCCAGGTGGTCGGCGTCTCCGGCTACGAATGGGGCGGCTGGGATCTGGAGATGACCGGCAGCGGCAATCCCACGCCGAACGCGACGTGGACCCTCTCCGCCGGCGGCGGCAACGCCGCCGACGGCTACTGGATCAGCATCGCCCCCGGAACCACCGATTTCAACGCGAATACGCTGTCGGGAACCTCGCAGCTCCATTACCTCTCCCCGACGCGGCTCGGCTCCGGCGCCGGAACCGTGACGGGCAGCTTCGACGGCCAGGGGCAGTATTCCCTCTCCGATACCGGCGCCGGCAGCTATACGGAAAAACCGTTGCGGTTCGTCAGTTCAGTCTCGGCGGGTCTGACCGGCGTACTATCCGATACGACCACGCTCCATGACGGATATTATTACTACGATGATAGCGGATCCTATTCGTACTCGTACTACGAAACACCGCAGTTCCGGGACGGCCGGCACTATCTGGGCAGCATGCGATACCAGAGATATGGCGACACGCCGGTGTACTACGAAACGGCCTACTATGCGGACGGGACGACCGAAGCGCGGAGCTGGACATGGAACGCTTCGTCCGGGACATGGACCGAAGTTCCGGGGACCCAGAGCGGCGTTTGGGATACGAACCAGTCCTACATAACCCTGCTCACGACGCCTTTAGAGTCCGGCAGCGTCTCAGGCGATCCTGATGTATACTCCTCACCCGTCGTCTCCTACGGCAGCGGCCTCCACGGCCTGCTGGGCGGGAGCGATTCGTTCCGGTCTGCGACCGATGAGAACCCTGCCGCCGTCCTCTTCCTCGGAAACTATGCCGGATCAAGCTATGCACCCGGCCAGATCTGGCATACCGAAATTGTGAGCGACAATCCGAATGACGGCAGCCACACCGCGTACGACGGCGGCGCCTTCCGGGGCTACCTGGCCGGCATCGACCTGCCGCCCACCGCGAATCCGGGTCCCCGCAGCCTCGAAGGGTTGGCGGCCGCCCTCTATGTCGATCCGCTGGGCAACGCCGGCTATCTGACCGGCAGCCTCTCCGGTCCGGCTTATCCCGAGATCGGCATGTTCCTGATGAACGGGGGGCTTGTTCCCCATGGGATGTCCAATGTCGGCGTGACCGCGGCGAAACTCTACGACTCCGTGTGGTCTTCATCCGAGCATGGCAACAGCGTCGCCTTCGCCGGCAGTTTCGGCGGCAGCGGATATATCGGTCTGACCGGCAGTGAAGTGTTCTACGATTCTTCTCCGAACCAAATATCCACGATGTCCATCGTCAACTACGACACCAATGCAGTCTCCCCTTGGGGGATCTATCAGCTCTCCGCGGCCGGGACCTTCGCGAATCCGGACTCCGGCGCGGTCTGGTCCGGCCGGATCGGCGGAGCGGCCGCCTTCGGCGCCGCCCGCGCCTACCTGTATACGGAGGGCGAATACCAATACCCGGCGGAGTCCGGCTATTCCTATGATTACGACTTCACGAACGACAAGACCGGACACAGCTTCTATCGGGAGCCGGGTCGTACGACCCGAACATACTACTATGCAGACGGGACGACAGAGATTCGTTTCAATGTCGGGGGCAGCTATACGTACACTTCGGATGTATGGGACACGACGAAATCCCTTGCCGAGATCCTCTCGGCCCCTCCGGCCGATTCGAACCGGCCGGAGCCCACGACATCCTGGACGGAAACATGGCCTGAGGGCGATAGCGACTTCGGTTTCTGGCTGGCGACGGCCGGAGACGGGAACTGGGGCGGGAACCGGATCGGCGGGCGCCTCTCCGGCCGCTTTCTGACGCTGAACAAACTTGGGACGATCGGCGGCGATCTCCTCGGGAGCTACAATGACGCCGACGGAACCTGGCAGGGCGTCTCCGCTGGAAGCTGGAACGGCGGCACGCCGCTTGCTCTCAGCGCATTCGGCTTCGGAAGCCTCTCCTCCCATGACGGCACGAATACAATCCACGCCGGCGATTCAGAGGGGCTGATCGGCGTTACGAATGTCCCGTGGGAGGGAACGAAGAATGCCCTCACGATCGGGATGTTCGATCAACAGGAAAACGGTTCCGGCGGTTATCTGTGGAACATGATCGGCTTTACCTATGATTCGGGCAGGAACTCCGCTCGGGACGGATACCGGCCTTTTACGACCGGCATCTGGCGGGACGGCGCCATTGACGGCTATACCGTGGGCATCTACAAGACGGCCGACGGCAAGGCGGGATTCATCCAGGGGGCGCTGGCGGGCTATTACTATAATGACCTGGGGATGTGGGAGGCCGACGGCAGCCTCACGAAAACCCAGATGGCCGCGGCGACAAACCAGTATCCGGTTTCCGGCGTCACGGTTGCCGGGGTCGATTTCGGCATGAACCTCGGCACGCTGCGTCTCTCCGGCGCCTTCAACAACGGTTCTTCCCCGCAGGGAACCATCAGCGGTCAGGGGATGATGCTGACCTCCTTCCTCTATCTTTCGCTGTTGAAGGTGGATCCGAATGATCCGACGCAGACCCTTCGGCTTCCGATCCTCCCGCTCCGTTGGGGCATCTTCGACATGATGTTTACTGGAGAGGGCTTCTTCGGCAACGGCGGATACGGCAACACCTATTCCGGAAGGACGTCCCAGGGCTGGTCAGCCAAGGTGGGCGGGATCGGGCCCTTCACGCTCGTAAATGCCCCCTTCTTCTACCTCGGCGACATCACGGACGGCGCCTGGGACGCCGATGGAAACATCCGGGGAACCCTGACCGGCGCCTATCAGACGCTGGAGAGGCGCGGAACCTTCACGGGGCCTTTCTTCGGTCTCGGCAACGACGGGGCGACCGCCGATTCCGGCGGATGGATCGGCAGCAGCGTCGGGAGCTACGTCGCGCAGGCGACGCTGAACGCCTTCGGCGGGCTCTGGGGAGACGCGGCCAATGGCCTGTTCATCGGCGAGAGCCTATACACAACGGATGGTTCCGGGAATATGACCCTGGCCGGGGAGGAGATGGGGCTGATCGCCGGTCTGGCGAAACCCTGGACCGCCTCCGCGGCCTTTCAGGTCATGGGGATGTATGACTACGAGGATGCGCTCATCGGGGCGAAGACCCATTACCTGCTGAGCACGCCGGTCAGCGGCTACGACAGGGCTGCCGACGCCACGGCGGATCCCGATTCCGTCACCAGCGGTTATTTCAAAGGCATCTCGGCGGCGATCTGGCGCCAGACGCTGGGCGCGGAGCAGAGGCCGGTCCTCGATTCCGCGGGGACGCCCCTCCTCGACGAAGAGGGGAATCCGGTTACCGCGCCGGTTCCGGTCGGGGGCTCGATGAGCGGTTCCATCCGGGCGCTTTCCGTTGCGCCGGAAACGACGGATGCCAATGGCGTCCGTACCCGGACGCTTGGCGTCCTGGCGAGCGACGATGTCGCCGGAACGCTCTACCCCGGCGTCGGGATCTGGACGGCGCAGGGAAACCTGAGACCGGATGCGGCGATGACGATGACCGTCACGGATACAGCCGAGCTTCCGGTTACGATCTCCATCCTTGATACGGCGGTACTTCCGGGCCCGCTCGTCTATTCATCCTCCGGCGGCTCCGCCGTCCTCTCCGGAGGATTCAATACGGAGAGCGCCGCCAACGGGATTTTCGGCAGCGGCACACTGACCACCCGGTTCTTCACGATCACCGGCCAGGACGGCGCTGCCTACAGCCCCCGCTGGGGCATCTACAACCTGATGCTGCCGGTCCCCGGCGTCGTTTCCGGCGCCTATTCCGGAAAACCGGCGGCGGGCGATGGCTGGTCGGCGATCGTCGGCGGCATGGGCCGGTTCGGTTACGAAGATTACAGGGCAGGCTACTGGCTTGCCACCGTCAAGGGCGATTGGTCGGCGGCAGGAGAAATGACCGGAACACTGGGATCCATGACCGGAGACGCCGCCACGTTCGGCCGTTACCTTACCCCGACCCAGATGGGAATGATCGGCGGTCCCCTCTACGGCATCGCTGCGGCGGCGGAGGAAGGCTCCGGCGCCTGGCAGGCCGCCTCGGTCGGAACGTGGACTGGGCAACCCCTTGCCTTCGTCAGTGTTCTCGATTATGCGTGCCGGTACAAGACGGTCTTTTCCTCCGAACTTGCCTATTCGGGTCCGGAACACATCGGCGATCTCTGGGATGTCCTGATCGGCGGGACGCAATCGCTCTGGTATGAGACCGATGGCGCCATGATCCGCTTGACAAAAACCGGAATGCCTTTCAGCGCGATCGGAACGTATGACCATGATCCGGATCCTTTCATCGCCAACACCGGAAACAACATCTGGTACACAACCAGTGATCTTTACAGCTACAACTTCAACACCGGGAGCGACACAACCTACGATGGCGGGGCATACCTGGGGCTTATGGGCGGAACCGAAACGCCCTCATCGTCATCGATTCCGGGAAACCGGTCTCTGGCGGGGAGGCTCATCGCGCTCTACATCGACCCCGCGGGCAACGCCGGATATCTGAAGGGAACCCTTGCCGGCGATGCCTATCCGGATATCCGGATGTTCGGTATGGACGGCCTGATGGCACGGGAGCAGGTAAAGCCGGCATCGGAGGTGGGGATCAATGCAGCCGATTTAACAGAGAGCCTCGATTGGGAAAACATCCAGGCATCCGTTGCGGGAAATTTCAAGGAAGATTCCGTCCGGATCGGTTCCGTGACGGCAGAGAATCAGTATGGAGACGTGTTGGCCATCGCCGATTGGACAACGAACGTGGCCCAGAAGTGGGGCATCTATGGACTCATGCTCTTTGGCGGTTATGAAACGGAAACGCCTAAAACGGCATGGGAAGCGCGGATGGGGGGGCCGGCGGGATTTGGCGCCTATACGTATCCGTACACGATCGCTGGAACCACCGAGACCGGTCTCCACGATGATCTTGGCTACTGGCTGGCGGAGATTCAAAACGGCGTTTGGGCGGACGGCAAGATTTCCGGCATGCTGGACGGGAGATTCGTCACCCATACAAAGATGGGGAGCGTAACCGGCGATCTGCTGGGCGCTTACAACACCACCGACAACACCTGGCAGGCCGTCAGTCTGGGGACATGGGAGGGAACGCCGACGGACTTTGGCGGGGAGTGGTACCATAGTACACTTTACAACTACTTTGGATTCCTTGAAGTGAACAGTTACGGTGACTCAGGAAACGAAGGGGCCTTTGGTTTTCAGAAGCGCCCGGATGGGAACTACGACTTTCTTGCAATCGGTCAATATTACGATGATGGCAAGGGTGAGGAAGGCTTTGGCGGGCCGTACATCGGGAGCGGTTCCCTGTGGTATGGCGATCGTCCGCCGGAGAACCGATACATGGAGGCCTTTACCGGGGGGATCTGGAAGAAGGCGAATCCGGGCGACCCCTCCGGCACGATGACGGGAAACACCGCGGCGTTGTACTATACGGAAGATCGAAAAGCCGGGCTGATCCGGGGCGATCTGACGGGCGGTTTCCATGAGATGGGTTACACCAGCAGCTATTTAGATCAGATTCGTGGCTTGTGGAAGGCAGAGAGCGGCGTAAACGGTCTGACCACGATCGACAAGACCGCCTCCCTGCCCGCGGATTTTGACATTTCAACGGCCTATGTTGACGTGGATTCGCTTTATGCGAATGCGGCAGGCAGCTTTGGCGGGAATGTCGGAACCATCCGGGGGTGGTATTACAACGGCGCCGCCAAATTTATTGCATACTCCGATACCGATGGAAACATCAAAAGCCTCCCGTTCGGGATTTACAACCTGAAGCTGGGGGGGGACTTCGGGGATGATGTCGTCAGTTACAACGCGTCCTACACAGGCAAACCGGCGGGCGCTTCCGTCTCATGGGATGCCAGGATCGGCGGGGCCGGCTATTTCGGTTATAACACGTCGGATGATGGTTACTGGCTTGCGAATATCGCGGGTCAATGGGATGAATACGGACCGGACGCAGGTCATGGAACCATCAGCGGCGCAACGAGCGGCCATTATCTTACCCGGACCCATATGGGGACGATCGGGGGAGCGTTCTACGGGCTTTATACCGAGGACGCCGAAACCTCCGGCGCCGGCTTCTGGGTCGGCTTGAGCGTCGGCGCCTACGAGGGAACGCCCCTGACCTTCGGCGGGACGGTCGATGGAAGCTTCCGTTATTTCGACGGATCCCAACTCTACTGGCACACCGATATGACCGTCGACGGCGTATATGTCGAGGCGATCACCGGGCTTTGGGGGGGGACGGATGACTCCTGGAACGGAACGCCGGCGCTGGCGTTGGGGAGTCACCTGAATACCCATCGCTACCCGCTGTTTATCGCAGACCTGGACGGCGCCATACCGGTCGGGAACGGGAAAACGACGTCGTTCGCATTTGCCGGGGGGCGTGTCGCCGATCACGGGATCGCGGCCGATTCGATCGGCTTTTACGCCCGCGAAAACGGTGGAGCCTCCGAGGTTGGATTCCTGACCTTCAGCCCGGCCGGCCGTGACGCCGTTTCATTTTCGGACGACGGTTCCGGCGCCTGGCGGTGGTCGGACAATGTTTTCGCTTTCAAAATGGGTGACATTGAAACCGCTGTCATCGGTTCTCCGTACTTCATGTCCGACTACTTTGACGGCGTCGCAGAAAGTTCCTCCTACGCCGCCGCCATCCCCAATGAATACCCGGGCGGCGCCGCGATTCCGATTGTCAGCGGCTTCGTACGGGGAAACTCCCTGCCTTCCCGGGATTGGGGAATATGGCAAATGGTTGCGGGAGGTTCTCATCCCTATAGCGACAGCGAAACGGACGTCCCGACGACGCCGGTAAATACCGCCTGGACGATCGACAGCCATGTCCCGGCAACCACCGGGTCGGCCGGCATCGACACCACCTTCCACCAGGTTGCCGAAATGGTTTGGGACAAGACCGGAAAAACGATCGACGGTCAGGCCGCCATCGCGTTTGCGAGCTGGGCAGATGCAAAAACCTATGTGGGGGGAGGAAAGATCAAGGGTGTGTTTGATCCCACATCCGCGACTCTGAAGACCTGGCAGGCCATCGCCACGGGCGCGGGAATCGAGACGGCCATGTTCCTGGCCATGGCCAATGGCGCAGAGACGACGGAGGGGGCCAATGCCGCATTGAAGGCGTTGAATATCCCCGCCGTGCAGGTTGGAAAGGCGACGTTAACCCAGGGGGCGACAGCGGTGAACAATCTCTCGGGTGTCACGATGGCCGATGTGACCTTCTTTGCGAACTCCACCGGCGGCGCCCCGACCATCTGGGCGACCGACAAGGTCAGCGGCAGTTACAGCGCCGCGCCTTCGATCACCGGACCGGCTGTACCCCTTGCGGGTGGAGGCCTGACGGCGAATTTCGGAATCCGCAACTGGGATGCCGTAAATAACAAATGGGGCGCCAACATTACAAGCGGAACGGGCAACCTCAGCGGCGGAACCTTCAACGGGGCCGTTCAGTTCAAGGGGGGTGCGGCAGGCGGCATCAACCCAACCGCCGGTACGATCTCCGGGACGGCGGCAGGAATTGCAACGCCGCCGGCGCCCGTTCCATAAGCCGCCGGCGCAACGTGCAGTCGCTTTTTTGGTGCAAGTGAACACCGGAAGTTGAACACGGGAAGATAAACGCCCCCTGAATCCCTCAGTTGAACGAGGGAAACTCAGGGGGCGTTTTTCGCCCTTCTTTGTTACATCATCCCGTATTTCTTCAGTTTCTGGTGGAGGGTGCGGCGGG
>CAYSSF010000003.1:0-7595 GCA_964433455.1 uncultured Syntrophaceae bacterium | reverse complement strand
AGCGTCCGGATGATCGTCTCCCGCTCCACCTCCTCGAGGGCGCCGGCATCGGCGCCGGGGGCGGCCTGCTGCGTGGTTCGCGTGCCGGTCGGCGCGCCGTTGGCGGCGCTGTCGCCGGGCATGGCCGCAGCGGGCGCCCGATCCTGCCGGCCGGAGGTTGCTGCATCCCATAGGGTGCGCACCCCTGTCATCACCGCCCCGTCCCGTCGGGCGGAAGCCATCCCGGGGGCATTGAAAGGAGGCGGCAAAGAGGCCTGCGGCATGACGGCGTCCGGATTTTCCCGGGCCACGGTTGTTCCGGTTGCGCCGGCGCCATTCTGGAAAACGGTGGAGGTCGCAGCGGTCGAATGGTCGGGGAGCAGAAGGGCCAGCTCCGCCTCGTCGAGATACTCCCCCCGGGAGAGAACGACACCCCGTTCCACCGCATTCATCAGTTCCCGGACGTTTCCCGGCCAGGGGTGGCGGAGCAGACGGTCCATCGCTTGCGGTGTGAAACCCCGGATCGTCTTGCGGTTTTTTTCCGTGAAACGGATCAGAAAATCCTGGGCCAGGAGCGGAATGTCCTCGACCCGCTCCCTAAGCGGCGGGACGTGGAGCGTGACCACATTCAGCCGGTAGAAGAGGTCCTCGCGGAAACGCCCGGCTGCAATCTCTCTCAGAAGGTCGCGGTTCGTAGCGGCGATCAGCCGCACATCGATCGGGATCACCTCCTCGCCGCCGACGCGGGTGATCTCCCGTTCCTGGAGGACGCGGAGGAGCTTCACCTGCATCCCGAGCGACATCTCGCTCACCTCGTCCAGAAAGAGGCTTCCCCCGTCGGCCTGGCGGAACTTTCCCTCCTTCCTCCGGTCGGCCCCGGTGAAGGCCCCCCTCTCGTGGCCGAAGAGTTCCGATTCCAGCAGGGTCTCGGCGATCGCCGCGCAGTTGAACTTGATGAAGGGACCCTCCTTCCGGAGGCTGTTGAAGTGGATCAGTCCCGCGATCATCTCCTTGCCCGTCCCCGATTCGCCGGTGACGAGGACCGTCGCCTCCGAGGGGGCGACCTGGGCGGCGGTGTCCAGGAGGCGGGTCATCGCGGCGGAGCGTCCGAGCAGATTCCGCCGGTCGAAGCGGTCGCCGAGGCTCTCCTTCAACAGACGATTCTCCTCCTTCAGACTGCAGTGCTCCATCGCCCGTTCCAGCGTCAGACGGAGTTCATCGAAATCGAGCGGCTTCGTCAGATAGTCGTAGGCTCCCTTCTTCAGCGCCTCGACGGCCGTCTCGACGGAGGCGTAGGCGGTCATGATGACGATGGGGATCGCCGGGTTGAACCCCTTGATTTCGGCCAGCGCCGCGAGGCCTGAAACCT
Source organism: uncultured Syntrophaceae bacterium (assembly GCA_964433455.1). Taxonomy (GTDB): domain Bacteria; phylum Desulfobacterota; class Syntrophia; order Syntrophales; family UBA5619; genus UBA5619. Next base: position 6,247 of record CAYSSF010000003.1, on the reverse strand, counting down.
TGATCATCCGGATGTCCATCAGGATCAGATCGAAAGGCCGGCTCCGCGCCGCTTCGACGGCGCTCCCGCCGTCGTCCGCCTCCGTGATCGCATAGCCCCAGCCCGATAGGAGCGTCCGGAGCATCGTCCGGTGCGCGAAGTCATCATCCGCGATAAGAATCGAATTTTTTGTCTTCATGAATTCCTCTCCGATTTAGGGACAGAGCCCCTATTATTTTCAGCGGAAATAATAGGGGCTCTGTCCCTGATTAAAACGGCAGCAGGAGGGTCACTGTCGTGCCTCTGCCCGGTTCGCTCTCTATCCGGACCTCCCCGCCGTGCGCTTCGACGATCTTGTGGACGATCGCGAGCCCCAGCCCCGTTCCGGATGGACGGGTTGTAAAATAGGGGTCGAAGACCCGCTGGATCTCCTCTTTGGGGATGCCGATGCCGGTATCGGCGATTCTGATCCGGACCCAACTTTCATCGAACCGGTCGAGCGAAATGCGAAGGAGCCCCCCTCCCTCCATCGCCCCGATCGCGTTCTGGAAGAGGTTCAGCAGGACCTGGGTCATCCGGTCGGCGTCGATCGGGATCTCCTTGATTTCCGGAGAGAGGAGTGTTTCGACCGCGATCCCCTTCGCCTGCGCCTCGCCCTCGACCATTTTGACGGCGTGGCGGATCAAGGCGTGGATGAGCGCAGAGACTCGGTTCATCGTCAGCGGCCGTGCGAATTCGAGAAGCTGCGTGATGACGCGATTCAGCCGGTCCACCTCGCGGATCATCACGTCGGCCGTCTCCCGGTCTTCGGGAATGTCCCGGTAGCGTTCCCGGAACCAGGTCGCGAATCCCTTGATCGAACTGAGCGGATTGCGGATCTCATGGGCGACGCCGGCGGCGAGGCTTCCCAGCGAGGCGAGGCGCCGGCTCCGGGCAACCTCCACCTCGAGGCGCCGGATCTCCGTCATATCCCGGAAGAGGAGAACGTGGCCGACGAAGGCGCCGTTCTCCTCGCAAAGCGTCGTTGCGATGATCTCGATCGGGATCGTCCGGCCTGTCTCCACGGTGCAATCGAACGCACGTTCGATGGGTCGCCGTTCCGTAGCGAGCGTCCGGAACAGTTCCCGGCAGCTTCCCGGAAGGATCTCTTCCGCCGGCTTTCCGAGGACCTCCGCGGCGGTGCGTTTGAGGATCGCCTCCGCCGTCTGGTTGAACGCGCTGAGCCTCCCTCTGGCGTCGGTGGCAACGAGGCCGATCGGCATGCTCTCGACGATGCTGTCGGAGAAGGCCTTGATTCGGGAAAGGGAACTCTTGGCCGCCCGGTAACCCTGGGCGAGGAGCAGCGAGATGATCCCCGCGCATCCGATCAGAAGAAAAACGACGGCCATCCAGATCGTGTGGCGCCTGTCTTCCTCGTGGGCGGCGATGATCGGCCCCATGTCCAGGCCGACGAAGACGACGAGACCGGTTGGCTCCGGGTACACAGCGGCCGGCCTCTCCGGCGGGGGAGGACTCGAAGGTTCGGGAAGGGGTGAGACGGACGGTTCGAGCGAGGGTGAGACGGGCGGTCCGGGAAGGGGCGCCTCCCGCGGCGGTTGTGGCTGGAACGGATTGGAGAATCCCGGAAGGCGGCCCCGTGTCGGCGCGAACCTCCTGTAAATCTCAAAGCTGTCCGCCCCTTCGCTGTTCGGAACCTGCCGCCAGGCGAGCGTTTCGGAGCCGGCGATCTTCACCAGATCGAGATCCTGGCCGTAGATCGCGCCGAGTCTCAGCGGGTCGCTGTCGGCGAGGATGGTTCCGCGGGTGTCGGTCACGATCAAATAGTCGATGCCCGGCTGCTCGGCCGTCTCCATCAGGAGTTTCTGGAGTTCAAAGCCTCTCCAGCGCATCCCGATCCCCGTCCGTGCGCCCGCTTCGAAGGAGCGGATCAGCGCCGCCCCCTTTTCGACAAGAAGGCGCGTCGTCTGTTCCTTCTGCCGGTCGATGTTCTCCAGGGTCATCAGGATGAAGATCGGGGCGAGGATGACAACCGCCGCGATGATCAGCCAGGGCGGGATCACCGCCCAGAACCTGTTCATTTTGTATGGTTTGCCGTTCATTCCCGGCTCCCTTCCGTACCTGGATACTTGTTATGCAACTGGATACCACAATTGGATACTTATGATCCACTTTTTTTGGCGGCAGATCCATGCGGTCGGTGATGCGGCTCAGTAAAAAACAATATATCTTTGTTATATTAATAACATAAAATTGTTAAAGGCGTTTGGCACGTCTGTTGCTTTTAAGAAAGCCTAAAGGAGGCCGGGAAACTTTCAAAAGCCTTCGTAAAGAGAGCGATGCAAACGAAAACCATAAAGGAGATTGAAAATGAAGAAAGTAACGTTGACAGTTTTGGCCCTGCTCTTTGTAGCGGCGGTTGCAACCTCGGCCTTCGGCTGGGGGAGGGGGCCGGGTTATGGTTCCTGCGACAGGGGCGATTTTTGGGGGGCTGCCGGGTTGAACCTGACTCCGGAGCAGACGGCGAAGTTCAAGGAGATGCGCGAGGCGCAGTGGAATGAGATGAAACTCCTGCGGGAGCAAATGTTCACGAAGCGCGACGAGATCCGGGAACTCTGGCTGGAGTCGAATCCGGATCAGGAGAAGATCGCGGCGGCCCAGAAGAAGATGCGTTCCCTCCGGGATCAGATTCAGGACAAGACGACGGCCTACCGTCTGGAGGCATTGAAGACCCTTACGCCGGAACAGCAGGATAAAATAAGATCCTCCTACTCCGAGCGGGGCTTCGGTCCGGGGCGGGGTATGGGGCGCGGCGGACGGGGCGGCGGCGGTATGATGGGCCCCGGCGGTTTCGGCGGGGGCAATTTTTAGATCATAACAACAACAGGGGGATTCATCCGGCAGGTTTACTCACCCTCCTTTCCTTTCCGGAGGATCCCCCTTTTCCTGTTTCATCCCAATTGTTCATCCCTTAGAGCTTTCGGATCAATTTAAGCCGGAAAATTCAAGCCGGAGAAATTATCTTGACACACAAAAACCATCCCCCTATACTCCATCCAACTCGGAACAGGATCCCGTCAAACAGGCAATAAAGTTCTTTGTCGGTCGGCAATCAAGCTGCGTTATTTTGTTTTTGCGGGGGATGGTGCACAACGGACCTGCCCTTGGAAGATCTGAAACCAGGCATATTCAAACAGAAGGAGGCGCAAATGAAAAAATTGGTCATTTTGGTGTCGATTTTCGTGTTTGTCGGTGTTTTCGGTTACGGCAGCGCCATGGCCGCCAATCCCAGCAAAATCAAAGTCGGTATCCTGCTCCCCCTGACCGGTACGTTTGCGGCGGTGGCTGAGACCCAGAAGGAAGGAGCGCTGCTGGCGATCGATGTCCTCAACAAAAAAGGCGGGCTGAACATGCCCTGGGGAAAGGTCAAGGTAGAGGGCATTGTCGCCGATGACGAAGCCAAACAGGATGTCGGCGTCCGGCGGTACCGCTACATGGTTTCCGAAGGGGTCAAGGGCGTAGGCGGCCAGACCTGGGCGCCGCTGGCGTTCGCGATCAATGCGCTGGTTTCAAAAGAACCCATGCCCTATTTCCCCGTCTGCGTGCTGGCCAAGGATGCATTCAAAAAGGGCACACTCGCACCGACAACCTTCGCCACGGCGTTCAGCCCCTGGACGGTGGGGTACATGGCCGGCTCCGCGGCCACCAAAACGCTCGGCAAGAAGAAGATCTTCTTCCTGGCCCGCGCCGACAGCTGGGGCTGGGACATCCGCGACGGCGTCTATGCCGCCGCCAAGGAAAACGGCGCGGAGATCGTCGGCTACGACGAGGTGTCTCTGGGCACGAATGATTTCACGACGATTCTCCAGAAGGTCAAGGCCGCCAAACCCGATGTCTTCATCTCCGCCCAGTTTGCCGCCGACGCCGTCGCGCTCCTCAAGCAGTGCTACCAGATGGGCCTCAACAAGGAGATGACCATCTTCAACTCCTTCATCACCAATGTCGTTGCCAAGGGCCTCCCGCCCGAGGCGCTCCAGGGCGTCTATTCGATGCATTACTTCTACTATGACCTGGCCGGCTTCGAGGACAAGGCCGTGGCGGCATCCGCCAAGGAGATCACCGCTCTCTACCAGGCCAAATACAACAAGCCGCCCGACGCCTATGCGATGATTGCCTATGTGGCGTACACGGAGATGTTCCGCGGGTTCGAAGCGGCCAAGAGTCTCGATCCTCTCAAGGTCTCGGAGGCCCTGATGGCCAACAACGGCGAATTCAAATCGGTCAAGGGCCCCGCCAGATGGCGGCAGGACCATTCGGCCGTGTATAAGTACGCTGCCTTCCTGGTCAAAGGAAAAGGCCCCGGTGAACAGAAGCATCCGTGGGATCTTTTCAAGGTCGAAGGCTACCAGGGCGGCGATTCGGTCATGCCGGATCTGAAGTCTCTGGGTTATTAAACCTTTCTCCGCCCCGGTCGGAATCTTCGCCGGGGCGGAACCTTATAAAAGGGCCGGCCGTGAGCACATCAGAACTGGGCGCAGAAATCATCAAGACCGTGGGGGTTACGAAGCGTTTCGGCGAATTGGTCGCCGTGGACAGGGTGGACTATTTGCTCCATGAATTCGAGGTGGCGGGCATCATCGGATCCAACGGCGCGGGCAAGACCACCTTCTTCAACCTGATCACCGGGTATTACCCGCCCGATGAAGGGAGCATCCATTACAAGGGTCAGGATGTTACCCGCATGACCCCCCAGGAAAGGGTCGCCCTGGGGATGATGCGAACCTTCCAGTTGACCTCCACCTTCGACAACCTCCGTGTGATCGACAACCTGGTCCTCTCCTTTTTCCGGGCGCACAAGAAACACTCGTTGTTTCATCTGTTCATGAACACCTGTAAAAAACATCGGAAGGATGAAAAAATTCAGGCCATCCTGGAGACGTTCGAGCTTCAGGATGTCGCCGACAGGGAGGTCCGGCATCTGAGCCTGGGCGAAAAACGACGGCTGGAAATCGCCATGGCGATCCTCGCCGAACCGAAGGTGTTGATGCTGGACGAACCGCTGGCGGGTCTCGCCGAAAATGAGATCAAGGCCGTCCTGGGGGTCCTGCGCCGTCATATCGGCAAGCAGACGATCCTGATCGTGGAACACAAGATCTCCCAGGTGGAGGACTTCCTGCAGCGGCTCACCGTCATGCATGACGGCAGGGTCATCGCGGACGGCGGGTATGAGGAGTGTCTCCGGGATCCGGAGGTTCGCAGAAGCTACTGGCAGATCGACGTCTCCGAGGATGGGGGCGGGGGCGCCTGCGCATAGGGAGTTCATGACGATGAATCAGACGGATATACTGACCGTTCGAAACCTCAATGTTTCCTACGGTGAATCAAAGGTCCTGTTCGATATCGATCTGTGCGTCAAGCCCGGGCAGGTGGTCGCCTGCGTGGGACGCAACGGCGCCGGCAAGTCCACCCTGCTCAAGAGCATAGCGGGTTTCATCAAGAATGTTTCGGGAGAGGTGACCTGCGACGGCGAGAGCCTCTTGGGAATCCGGGCCTACGACATCGCCAAAATGGGCATCAAGTACATCCCCCAGGACAAGAAGGTCTTCTCCGATCTGACCGTCCGGGAGAACCTGGAGTTGGGCAGCTACGCGACCCGGGATTACAACTGGGATCAGGTGACCGACTATTTTCCCAAGCTCAAGGAGCTCATGGATCGCAAGGCGGGATTCTTGAGCGGCGGCGAGCGTCAGATGCTGATGATCGGCCGCGCCCTCCTGGGCAGCCCCAAGGTGCTCTTGATCGACGAGCCGACCGAGGGGCTCGCCCCGAGCATCGTCGCCCACCTGAAAACCGTCTTCGGAGATCTGAGAAAAAAATCGGCCCTGGTGATCGTCGAACAGAACCTCCCCCTGGTGTGCGCCATTTCCGACAAGGTTTACGCCATCAAGGAAGGACGGATCGTCACCGAGTTGGAGGGGGATAAGATCAAGGCGAACGTCTGTGAAGGCTATCTCTAACAAAAAGGAATTCCGATGATGAACACGCTCAGGTGGTGGTCGGGCATACTGCTGGCCTTTTTTCTGATGGCGCTGATCCGGGTGTTCCTGCCCCTGCCTTTTTCCAACGAGATCATCATCTTCTCGATCTACGTGATGGGCTGCAGCTTTCTTTTGGGGCGCGTCGGATTCATCTCCTTCGGACAGCCGGCCTATCTGGCGACCGGCGCCTATGCGACCGCCTTTTATCTCTTTTACTTCGGCGCCAACCCCTT
>CAYSSF010000002.1:7949-71393 GCA_964433455.1 uncultured Syntrophaceae bacterium | reverse complement strand
ATCCGGCCGTAGCCCTTCTCCTTCATCACGGCGAAGGCCGGTTTCGTCACGTGGTAGGCCCCGTGAAGGTGGACGTCGAGGACCGCCTGCCAGGTCTCGGGCTCCATTTTGAGGATGCTCTTGTCCCGGAGGATTCCGGCGTTGTTGATCAGGATGTCCACCGTCCCGAAGGCGTCGAGCGCGGATTTCACGATCCCCTCGCCCCCCTCCACGGTGGCGACGTTGTCGTAATTCGCGACCGCAAGGCCGCCCGCGGCCTGGATCTCCTCCACGACCTTCTGGGCCGGCGTCGTCGATCCCTCGCCTGCGCCGTCCCTAGCGCCGCCGAGGTCGTTTACGACGATCTTCGCGCCGCGTTTGGCGAGTTCCAGCGCGTAAACCATTCCCAGCCCGCCGCCCGCGCCGGTGACGATCGCTACCCTGCCGTCGAAACGGATCTCGTCTTTCGGAATCTCGCCGTATTCGAAGACGCCGTTGTCGATGACGGTATCACCGGTCCGGGTGTTGATCGTCCGCCAGAGGGCCTTTCCTTCCGATACCTTCCAGATCAGCGTCCGGATCGGATCGCCGGGATAGAGGGTTTTCGAGAAGCGGCAGGCGAGCCGCCGCACCAGCTCAGGCTTCCCCGGCGTGAGGCTCGCCATCAGCGCACGGCAGGCAAAGCCGTGGGTGCAGAGGCCGTGCATGATCGGCTTTTCGAAACCGACCATCTTCGCAAATTCGGGGTCGACGTGGAGCTGGAAGATATCGCCCGAGAGGCGGTAGACGAGCGGCTGGTTCGGCGAAGGGGCGGCGTCCACCGAGAAATCGGGCTCGCGTTCCGGAAACTCCACGACGTTCGGGGGGGCGTTTTCGCCGCCGAAACCGCCGTCCAGCCGGGCGAAGACCGTGACGATGTTCGTGAAGAGCCTCTGGCCGTTCGAGTGGAAAGTCTCGCTCTCGCCCACGACCAGCGCCCCCTTCGGCCCCTTGTCGTAATAATGGGTGATCTTCCCCTCGGTGGTCAGCGTCCCCGAGGTGGGGATCGGGTTGTGGAAGATCAGCTCCTGCTCGCCGTGGAGAATCCCCGCCAGGTTCATGTTGGAGGCGACGCCGATCTCCCCCAGGAAGCCGAAGATCGACGCGATGGAGAAGCTGGGGATCACCTTGAGGTTCTTTTCATAGGTGTAGTCCAGTTCGTCGACCCCGGCCCCGACGCCGAGCGCGTAGAGGATCACGTCCTTCCAGTTGTACTCCTTCTTGATGGGGCCGATCTTCTTGCCGATTGCATCCATGTTGAGTGCCATTGGTTTCCTCCTTGAATATGGATTAAGGCCTTTGACGACCTCGTAAAAAGTCCCAACTCGCCTGCCCGTTGATGGGGGGCATATAATCAATACCTCCCCTTGACAGGGGCATATAATCAACACTCCCCCTTGACAGGGGCATATAATTTCCCCTCCCCCTTAATCCCCTCCCGCCCGGGGGAGGGGAATTCCACTTGATCCGAGAGCAGCAAAACCAGTCCGGGAAGCGGTTTAAGCCGGTGCTATACGACTTCATTCTGCGTGAAGGCGGGGATCAGGATGAACTTCAGCGTCTCTTTCACCAGGGCGATGTACCGCTCCCGGTCCACCTTCAGCATCGGGCTAAAGAAGTTTTCGCCCGAAATAAAGTTATGGATGGCGTTCATCACCGCGAGCACCTTCATCATCGTCCCGGGCGGGACGTTCTTCCGGTCGAGGGCGAGCCCCATCGAGCGTGCGATGTCGGCGGTGAACTCGGGAATGATGGCGTCGAGATTCCCATTGGAGCGGGTCTTTCCGAAATAGCGGAAAAGGATCAGGTTCGAGACTTCGGGGTGTTCGAAGAGGTAGTCGGTTGTCATGTCGATCGAGATATCCAGACGCTCTCTGAGCGGCAGGCCGTGGATCACCTGCTCCACGTCGATCAGCTTTTGCCGGAGGTCCTTGTTGATGTCGATGACCACGGATTCGTAGAGGTCCTTCTTCCCGCCCCAGTGGTAGTGAAGGGTGGAGATGTCGATCCCCACCTCCTGGGCGATCATCCGGGTCGTCGTGCCGTGGAAGCCGTACTCGCCGAAGATCCGTCGGGCGACGTCGAGGATGCGGGCCTTCATCGATTCGGGGTCCTTACGGGCCTTTTCGAGGGGGGTGGACATCGGCGTGCTCCAGCCTGCGATTCAATCGTTTGATGGATAAATAACGGAAGCGGAAGGGGGTGTCAAGGGAATTTTTATCTGGGAGAAGTTGTCAGCAGCTTTCCGCCCGGAGCTGGCACGCCTTTTCCTTTTTCTTTTCGGCCAGCCGCGTCTCCCGACGGGCCTTTGCCTCCCGGTTGCGCCGCATCTGCTCCTCGGTTTCCAGGATCAGCGGGGGAAGCGGCATGGGTCGACCGTTCCGATCCAGCGCCACGTAGGTGAGATAGGCGGATGCCGTATGGCGTCTCACGCCGGTCATCGGATTTTCGGTCTCTACCCGGACCCCCACCTCCATCGAGGTCCTCCCGATGAAATTCAGGGTGGCCCGCAGGGTTAAAAGATCGCCGACAAAAACGGGGTGATGGAAGTCCAGCCGATCAATCGATGCGGTGACCACGTTGGATCTTGCGTGCCGGACCGCGGCGACCCCGGCTGCGGTATCGATGAGTTTCATGATGACGCCGCCGTGGACGTTCCCGGCGAGATTCGTGTCCTGATGGGTCATCAGTTGCGACATGACGACGCTGCTCTCTTCAACCCTTTTCCCTTCCATCATAACCCTCCTTGGAATACCGGAAATCTGCCGATAGAACTAACACATCTGCCGGGTCCTATACAAGAAGCAATGGTACGGCAGCAGCGTTTTACATGCGGATTGACGGCGTGCGGCGAGAATAACGTCCTGCCTTGTGTCATCGATTCGGGATGTAGGTCGTCAACACCAAAGATTGGGATCTGGTTTGAATTAAGCCTGGAATGCAACAAAGTAGGGCCATTTTTCAAAAGGCGTATATTGTGGATATGATCATCATGGAGGATGTCACAAATTGTGATATCCTCATGATCTCCTCACGGGTTAAGGAGAACATAAAATCATCAGGGAACTTATCCATGTTTCTTCATTCTCGCCTGGAGGTTTACCAGAAATACACGGATCTGTTCGACATCGATGAGGTGCCGGAAGAAGAGCGGAAACTTGTAGCTCGCCAGGTTGCCGACAGCGTCCTCGCCGCTATGGAGTGCGGACAGCCGGCGGGGACGACAAAGGCCGCTGCCCGTTGTATGGGGTGTGCGGAATAGATCAAGGGAAAACGACGGGATGATCGGAGAAAGGAGGAATTATGAACGAATGGTGTGGAGATGCGTCATGGTCGGTATCGGGCGGGTGGCGCCGCTTGTCGGCATCGCCTTATGTATCCTGCTGTGCAGGCTTTTCCGGACGTCAACAAAAACAGCATGCGCCATGTGGAACCATCAGGGGTTGACGATGCCGTTCTGCGGCCTCTCGCATCTCGGGCAGGAAAGCGTGTCTATCGATAAAAGATAAAAAATCTTGTCTCTGCCTCCCACTTTTTTGTTGACAAATGGGAATTTGGTTGTATTATGCAACCATGTCAACGAATATCGATAAGAAATGCCGGGAGCTCTTCGGAATCATCATGAGCCTCGGACGGGAGATCCGGTGCTGCAGCCGGGATGAGGCGATTTGCGGGGGCGTCACTTTTCACCAGTTTGTCATCCTCGATGCGGTGGTGAAAAATCACGGCCTCGATCTCTCGGACCTTCACAAATTGCTCGCCGTCGAGAAGAGCACGACGACCCGCCTGGTCAATCCGCTGATCCAAAAGGGACTATTGAAACGAGACAGGGCAGAGCACGATTCCAGGGCGATAAAACTCACACTGACGGAAGAGGGGCGGGAAACCCACGAGAGAGTCTGGATGTGCCTGGGGGGATTTTTCGGAAATATCACCCGTAACATCCCGGAAGATCGGCAGGAAGAGGTATTGGAAGCAGTCAAGGTGTTTACGGCGGCCATGAGAAATGCCGCGGTTGAATGCAGATGCTGTGAATAAGCGTTCTAACATCAACGATTACGTTATGAATCAGGCAAACCATCCATCGCAGCAAAAGAAAGCATCGTCCATGTTACCCATCTATTCCGATTCGCCCTGTTGCGATGCGGCCCCGGCGGGAAAACCGACTTCTCGCCCGAGGCCGGATCAGGCTTTTTTGACCGGGACGGTTTCGACACCGGCCGGAAGCGTGCCGCAGGTGTCCGCGGAGCTGAACTGGCGGGACCACTGGGGCGCCATGAAGGCCCGCTGGGGGGTCGGCCGGATGGATTACACCATCGATCCGGGACTATACGCGCTGGGGAATCCGGACCGGGAGTCGCCTGTCCTCGTGAGCGCCAATTACAAGATGAGCTTCGACCGGTTGCGGAGCGCGCTCCCCGGCCGGAATCTCTGGATCCTGGTCCTCGATACGAAGGGGATCAACGTCTGGTGCGCCGCCGGAAAGGGGACCTTCGGAACGGAGGAACTGGTTGCAAGAATTGAATCGAGCGGCCTGAAAGAGGTCGTCGGCCACCGGTCGCTGATCTTGCCTCAGTTGGGGGCTCCGGGTGTGGCCGCCCACACGGTCAAGAAACTCTCCGGATTCGGCGTCCGTTACGGTCCAATCATGGCCGGGGACCTGCCGACCTATATCGATGCCGGTTTCAAGGCCACGAGCGCCATGCGCTTCAAGACCTTCCCGCTCAAGGAGAGGGCCGTCCTGACCCCGATCGAACTCGTCGAAACCATCAAACCGACACTGATCATCGCGCCGGTCCTGTTCCTCTTTGCCGGCATCGGCGGTTCTTCCGGTTTCTGGGCGAACGCCCTTCATGAAGGCTCTTTTGCCGTTTTGGCGTTTTTAAGCGCCATTGTGGGGGGAGCCGTGATCAATCCCCTCCTCCTGCCCTATCTTCCCGGTCGGGCCTTCTCGACGAAAGGCCTTTGGCTCGGTGCGGCTGTGGCGGTGATTATGCTTTTCCTGCATGGGTACGATTTGTCGATGTGGGCGGGACGGCTGGGCTCTCTGGCGTGGCTCTTGATCATCCCGGCCGTAACGGCCTATCTGGCGATGAATTTTACCGGGGCATCCACGTATACATCGCTTTCCGGGGTGAACAGGGAGATGCGGTGGGCGCTCCCGACGGAGATCGGAATGGGCGGCGGCGGCCTGCTTATATGGATTGCCTCACGACTGATGGCATAGGAGGATGAAGATGAATCATATGACTTATATCAGGGATGTGGTTACCCTGAAGCTCGATGAAGCCAGGTGCACCGGCTGCGGAACGTGCCTGGAGGTGTGTCCGCACGCGGTGTTTCAAATGAACAGCCGGCATGTCGAAATCCGGGATCGGGACGCGTGCATGGAGTGCGGCGCCTGCAGCCGGAACTGCCCGTTCGAAGCGATTTCCGTCAAAACCGGCGTCGGCTGCGCGGCGGCCGTGATCGGCGCCATGTTGGGGCGGACGGATCAGCCCTGTTGCGGACCCGCCGATTCTGTACGGTCGCCTTCCGGGAAAAAGGGCGCAACCTGCTGCGGATAGCTGGAGTTCTGATATAAAACTTGCCGAGACCGGGCGTTTATATTAAAAGAAACGGAATCTCAAACGATCAGGAGGTGCAGCATGACGGAAAACCCAGGCAAAATGCAAGATGCGGCGGCGTGGATCCGGGATTGCATCGTTCGTTACACCGCCTCCAGTGAGAACAGTCTTCGGTTCGAAGGCGCCCATGAGCCGGCGTGGGCGGAGCCGCTTGTCGGCTTCTCCCGCGGCGACGACCCGCTCTACTCGAAGTTCAAGGAGGACATCGGCCCGTTCTACTGGACCCCGCATGAGATCTTCACCGCGACGTTTCCCGGACTGCGGGTTGAACCCGGCGCGTTGACCGTGATCAGTTGGATCCTGCCGCAGACGGAACAGACCCGGCTCGACAACCGTCGGGAAAAGGCCGTTTCCGCGGAGAGATGGGCAAGATCCCGCAAATATGGGGAAGAATTCAACATCAAGCTGCGCGACCATCTGGCGGGCGCCCTTTGCGAGGCCGGTTGCGAGGCCGTCGCACCGATGAACGCGCCTGCCTGGAAATGGGAAAAATCGGCCCGCTACGGTTTCGCCTCTTCCTGGTCGGAGCGGCACGCGGCGTTCGCCTCCGGCCTCGGCACCTTCGGGCTGTCCGACGGCCTGATTACCCCCAGGGGAAAGGCGATGCGCTGCGGCTCCGTCGTGGCCCGGATCGCCGTCCCCCCGTCGGAGAGGCCCTACACCGATCACCACGCCTACTGCCTCTTCCACTTCGACGGAAGCTGCGGCAAATGCATCGAGCGCTGCCCGGCGGATGCGATCACGCGGGAGGGGCATGACAAGGAAAAATGTGCGGTCTACGTCCACGACGTATCGTCAAAATCGATCCAGTCCCGGTTCGGTTTTGAGACATCGGGCTGCGGTCTCTGTCAGGTAGGCGTCCCCTGCGAGGCGAAAATCCCCCTCCCCGGGCGAACCGGGTAACTTTGGGGGGGGCCGGTCAATCGGGGCGGAACCGTCCTGCAAACAGCGCGCTTCCTGTCCGCCATGCCCGACACGGAGGCGCTTCCCTAAGATCGGGCAGGGCGAAACCGGCGGGCCCGCTTAAAAGACCTTCTTTCTCCGCCACTGCTTCGGGCGTTCACCGGGGAACTTTCTCGCTGGTCCGCCGCAGCGTGGCGAGGCGCGAATTCGCCGGACTTCCGTCCGGCATCCTCCCGGAATCGGAGGTGGCGCCGCTGCGACCGCTTCCTGAAGGAAATTGGCAGTTTCGATTGCCGCGTCCTGCGGCCCTTTGCCTATTACCAAAGCGGTGAGGCCCAGAACTGCTCCAGCGTCTATAAAAAGGGGGCGGCGATCGTTACGAAGCTGCTGCTCGACGGGGACCAACTGATCGCAGCGATGCCCGAAAGCGAACGGTACCGCAAGAAGGCGTGAAAAGGCGGCCCCCGGCGCTGTCGGGGGCCGCGCCCGTCCGTCGGTTTCGTTCCGGTTTAAGGCGCCGGCCCGGTTTTGCGGATCCCCGCCGCAGGGCTTGTTAACCGGCAGTTGGCGCGGGCGGAACGCTCTTTCCGGTGTAGTGGCAGTAGCTGATGTATCCCCCCGAGAGGTTCGCCAACTGCTCGAATCCCGACTGCTTCAGGACCCGGATGGCCGCGTAGGAGCGGACGCCGGATCGGCAGACCACGACGAGATTCCGATCCTTCGGGATTTCGCCGATCCGTTCCCGCAGCTCTTCCCTCGGGATGTTGATCGACTTCGGGATGCTGCCGGCCTCGAATTCCTTCCGGGTCCGCACGTCGACAAAGAGCGCGTTCCCGATTGCCGCAGTCCGGTCATAGGTCACCGAATCCACGAGCCCCTTGAGGATATTGCTGCCCACAAAACCGGCCATGTTGACCGGGTCCTTGGCGGAGCCGAAAGGGGGCGCGTAGCAGAGTTCCAACTGTTGCAGGTCGTAGACCGTCATCCCCGCGCGGATGGCGGTCGCGATGATGTCGATTCGCTTATCCGCGCCGTCCGTTCCGATGCACTGGGCGCCGAGAATCCTGCCCCCCGGCGCCGCAAACAGGAGTTTCAGGGACAGCGTCACGGCGCCGGGATAGTAGCCGGCGTGGCTGAGGGGATGGAGATGAACGGCCCGGTAGTCGAGGTTGTTCCTTCGGGCCGTTTTTTCATTCACTCCTGTTGCGGCCGCCTGCAGATCGAAGACCTTGACGATGGCCGTGCCCAGCGATCCCGGGTAGCGGGAATCGAGGCCGCAGATGTTGTCCGCGGCGATGCGGGCCTGTTTGTTGGCGGGACCGGCCAGCGGCATGAGCACCGGCATTCCCCCCACCAGATGGGTCGTCTCCACGGCATCGCCGACCGCAAAAATGGAAGGATCGCTGGTCCTCATGCCGGCATCGACGGCAATTCCGCCGGTGGCGCCGATCTTCAGGCCTGCCTCGCGGGCCAGTTCGATCTCGGGCCGCACCCCTACGGCGCTTACCACCAGTTCGGCGGGCAGTTCAATCCCCGATGCCAGGACGACCCTGCCCTGCCCATCGCCCACGATCCGTTTCACGCTATCGGACAGATGGAGCGTCACCCCTCCGGAGAGAAGCCGGGCCTGGATGATGCCGGCCATCTCCGGATCAAAAGGCGCCATGACCTGATCCAGCATCTCGACAAGCTGGGTCTTGATCCCCCGGCCGACCAGGTTCTCCGCGATCTCCACGCCGATGAATCCCCCGCCGATGACGACCGCCTTTTGCACCCGCCGATCGTTGATCCGGGCGATCACGGCGTCCATGCCGGGGATGTCGTAGAGGCTCATGAACATCGCGGCGTCGCTTCCTTCAATCCGTGGAATCAGAGGGTAGGCCCCCGGAGAGAGGATGAGATCGTCGTACGATTCGGTGTACTCTTCGCCCGTCCTGAGATTCCTGACCTGGACCAGTTTCCGGTGGGGATCGATGGCCATAACCGCGTTTCGCACCCGGACCTCGATCCGAAAATTGGTCCAGAGGCGTTCGGGCGTTTGGAGAAGCAAACTGCTGCGTTCCCGGATTTTTCCGGAAAGATGGTAGGGGAGGCCGCAATTCGCAAAGGAGATATAGTCGCCCCTCTCAAACATGATAATCCGCGCTTTTTCATCCAGCCGCCGCAACCGGGCTGCGGCCGTGGCGCCGCCGGCCCCCCCGCCGATGATGCAAACCTTCATTTCTCACTCCTTCAAATCAATCGATGCGGTGCGGGGGTGTTTACCGGAGAGAGGATCCTCCTGTGCCCCGCAAAACAATGCCTATTTTTGCGCGGGAGGATAGGAGAAGTCTCCGGTTAAGTCAACCGGATTTAAAACATGCACAAAAAACTTGACAAAATTCCTGTTTGCGTGTGCAAAAGACCCGTCAGATTCTTGCCTCAGGCTCTTGGGAACCAATAACAAAATAGCGACTCACGCCCCGCGAAGCGGTTTATCAGGGAGTAACTTTTGAAGTTACTCAGGAGCGGGCTGAAACGGCAATGGGTACTGGTAATCATGTTTTGATCTTTCCTGCTCATGACCCTGAACGCGCCGGCGGCGCTGCCGGGGAGAAGTGGCCTTTCCGGTCTTCAGATCGGTTCACGGTGTCGGGCTGAGCATTGTGCTGCTCCTCTTGATCGCCGTCGTTCTGTTCTTTCAATACGGATATCCCAAAATCAGGGGCTACCGGAAGAAGGATCGAACGGTCCTGTTGAAATGACCATCCCGACGAATGCCGGGAACACCGGATCCGGGGGACGGGCCAAAGGTGCTGCCGTTAAATGCCGGCCTTTCACAGAATAGGGAGTTTCCATGAAGATCATCAAAATGGACGAGCTCTGCGCGATCGAGAATCCGACGCCCGGCGAACCTTACCGGCCCGAAATCAAACTCGACGGGGAGGGGTTCCTTGCCTTGGGCGGGATGTTCGGCCTGCTGGTTCCGGGAAGTCGGGTGCCTTACCATTACCACCAAAACCGGGAATCGATTCTGATCCCGGTGAGCGGCGAGGCGGTGGAGATCATCGAGGGGGAAGAGACCGTCATCCGCCCCGGGGATGTGCTCCTCATCCCCGCCGGGGAGAAACACACCACGGTCAACCGCTCCGACCGCGATTTCCGCTACGTCGAATTCTTCACCTCTCCGCCGTTGGCGGACGATTTTATCGAGGCCGGGTGATTAAACCGCCTCCGGTCGTCATTTTTTTCCACTGGCGCCGGTGTTTTTCTGCGCGGCCGGGGCCGTGATCGGAGGAGGCGCCCCCATGGAGGCCAATTGCCGCTCGATATCGGCATGGTTGGGGTAATTTGGATTGATCTTCAGCAGCTCTTGCCAGGCCTTCCTTGCTTCCGCGACATTGTTCTTGCCCTGCAGGTAAACCAATCCCAGGTTGTAGAGGGTCTGCTGGTGATTCGGGTCCACCTGGAGAGACTTCTTGAACTCGGCGATGGCCTCGTCGGGCCGGTTGAGGCTCCAGTAGCTGCTGCCCCGGTCGGTGCGGACGTTGGGATTCCGGGGATCGATCTCCAGCGCCTTGCCGTACCATTCAACCGCCTGCTGGTGCTGCCCCTGATCGTAATAGAGATTGCCGAGTTGGATCAGGGCGTCGAGATTTTTAGGGTTGGTCATCAGCAACGCCCGGAGACTGGCCTCGTTTTGGGCTGCGACGGCGGGATTCTGTGCCGGCGGCTGACCCTGGGATGCGGGGGAGGTTTGCGACTGGAACGGCTGTGATGCGATGGGGGCGCCTCCCCCCCCGGATGGTTTGCCGACCAGATAGCCGATTCCGAATCCGATGCAGAGGCAGACGAAGCCGGTCAGAAATATACGGGCCGCCGTTTCATTCGTCGCGGATCTCGGCTGCTGTTTCGTTTGCACAGGCTGTTTGCGTTGTGTTGCCATATCAGACCAAACCTCCTCCTCCGTCCATTTTGTCCGGAACCTTCGTCGGGCCGGCGGATGATTGAAATCCGTTCCTCCGGACGCTTAAGAAATGCCCCGATTATGGGCATGTTGCGATGAAGTCCACAAGGTGTTTTTCGGTGAGTCCCACTCTCGGGATGCCATCCAGCCGTTTTGAAACCGCGCCGTTTTCAAAGAAAAGGACGGTTGGAAATATCTCCACCGCATAGCGATCCCCCATGCTTTCCCGATCATCGCGGACCAGCAGAAACTTTCGCTCCTCCCCCTTGGCGTACTTCTCGAATATGGGCAGAAACTTAGCGCAAAAAGGGCACCAGGAGGCATACCACAGGGCGATCACGCGGCCTTTGGCCGCCAGTACTTTTTCGAGATCCTGCGGTTGATCAACCTGATCGCATTTATCCTGCGTGTTCATCCGTTCTCCTCCTTTGATCGCCGGTTTGCTCGGGCCGCGGTCTGCAAAACTTCACTTCCCCATTTGCCGAGCGGGATTATTACTTCGGCAAGTAAACATGTTAAAAGTTGTCATGCCGGACTTGATCCGGCATCCGGCCCTGTCCTGGATTCCCGCTTTCACGGGAATGACGGTAGGGGGCATTCATTGTTGACGGAGGAATCTCTCCGAGGTTGCGGCGGCCTGCGTCTTTAAGGTCTCCCGGACAGCTTGGACGCAATCCCGGCCACATGTCTTCCCTGAAAGCGGGCCGCGGCCAGTTCATTCTCCGACGGCATGCGTTCGCCTCGCCCCCCCGCGATGGTGGATGCCCCGTAGGGCGATCCGCCGGTGATCTCGTCGATGCGCATCTGCCCCTCGAAACTGTAGGGCAGGCCGACCACGACCATTCCCTGGTGCAGCAAGGTGATATGAAAACTGAGGATGGTCGATTCCTGCCCGCCATGCTGGGTTGCGCTGCTGGTGAAGACGCTGCCTACCTTTCCGACCAGAGCCCCCCGGCTCCAGAGTTCCCCGGTCGCATCGAGAAACTGGCGCATTTGGCCGCACATGTTGCCGAAACGCGTGGGCGTGCCGAAGATGATGGCATCCGCCTGGGGCAGGTCTTCCACCTTGCAGACCGGGACATGGGCCATCGCTTTCTGAGGCTCCAGGGCGCCCATATTTTTCAGGACCTCTTCCGGGAGGGTTTCGGGCACGCGGTAGAGACGAACATCCGCCCCGCCGATTTCTCCGGCGCCTTCCCGGACCGCTTCCGCCATCCGGTGGATATGGCCATACATGGAATAATAGACGATAAAGATCTTCATGACGTGCCTCCTTTTCCCGATATGGGAACCCATCTTACACCCGATTTTGTAAAATTACAATTGCGCTGGCGTCGTGTGTCTGGCGTCGTGCCGGTGCTTTGTTTCGGCAGGCGATTGACAAAGGCTTCCATCTTTCTCCGGATCGGCTCACACGCGGCAGTCCGGACGAATGGCGAGGCCGGCCGTCCATGGGCAGACGCCGGATAAAGTGTAACGAAAAGTTCATCGCGCTGTCACATGGTTGTAACAATCAAGGTATAGATTCCCCTCGTATTCGAGGAACGGACATCCAAAGGATGGTCAAATTCAGCAGAAGGAGGAAATATGAAAGGGATTTTCAAAGTTGCAGCGGTGTTGGCATGTGTGTTATCCTTTACCGGCGCGGAGGCGGCGGAGAGACTGAACGGTGCGGGGGCAAGTTTCCCTTATCCCGTTTACTCGGCCTGGGCCTTTGATTACAACAAGACGACCGGGGTACAGCTCAACTACCAGTCCATCGGCTCAGGCGGTGGAATCCGGCAGATTACCGAGAGAACCGTGGATTTCGGGGCGTCCGATGCACCTTTGACGCCGGAGGCGCTTGCCAAGGTGAAGCTGCTGCAATTCCCCGCCGTCATCGGCGGCGTGGTGCCGGTGGTCAACATCGCCGGCGTGAAACCGGGCGACATGAGGCTTGACGCCGAAGCTACCGCAAAAATCTTCCTGGGAGAAATTAAATATTGGAATGACAACAAAATTAAGTCCTTGAATCCCAATCTCAAATTATCTCATGATGAGATCACGGTGGTCCACCGGTCGGACGGATCGGGGACTACGGCGCTGTTTACGGAATACCTTAGTGCTGTCTCTCCCGACTGGAAGGCAAAAGTGGGAGCGGGCACTTCGGTAAAATGGCCTGCCGGTATCGGCGGCAAGGGGAACGAAGGGGTGGCCAACTATGTGCAAAGGACGGCAAACTCCGTCGGCTACGTGGAATTTGCCTATGCAGAGCAGAACAAGCTTACCTATACGCTCCTTAAAAATTCCGCCGGAACTTTTGTAACACCGAGCTTCGATGCTTTTGAGGATGCCGCGGACACCGGCACGTTCGATCCGAAAAACCATTTTTATCTCTGGCTCGTGAATGCACCGGGGAAAAATTCATGGCCCATCGCGGGAGCCACCTTCATCCTCCTTGCCCAGGAGAAGGCGGAAGCCAACCGGAATGTGGTCAAATTTTTCGACTGGGCCTTCAGGAATGGAGATCCCAAGGCAAAGGAACTGGTCTACGTGCCGTTGCCGAAATCATTGAAGGACAAGATCAGGGCCTACTGGAAGGCGAATGGCGCTCAATGAAACAGGCGGTGCCGGACAGCGGCGGGGCGGGTAAGATCCTTGCCCGTCCCGCTTCGTTCTTATTGGAATTGCAGAGGAATATTTTAAATGGCCGTTACATTTAAAAGAAATCCGGGTGATATCATCTTCTCGGCGATTACCGCCGTCGCCTCCTGCACGGTTATCGTCTTCGTGATCGGAATTCTGTTCGTTCTTATCAGGGAATCCTCCCCGGCGATAGAAAAGTTCGGCGTCATCCAATTCCTTACTTCCACAGACTGGGATCCGGTCAAGGAGTCCTTCGGCGCATTGACCAGCATCTATGGAACCGTCGTTACCACGGTCCTGTCGCTTGTCATGGCAATCCCCGTCGCCCTGGGTATTGCGATCTTCATCACCGAAGTATCGCCGAATTTCCTGAAAGGGCCCATTGGAATCGCTATAGAGCTCCTGGCTGCCATTCCGAGCATCATCTACGGCATGTGGGGGTTTTTCACCCTTTCTCCGATCATGGGCAACTATGTCGAGCCGCTTCTCCAAAGAGCCACCGCCGACATTCCGCTGGTCGGCGTCCTGTTTCAAGGAACGCCCATGGGCATTGATATTTTAACGGCAAGCGTCATCCTGAGCATCATGATCGTTCCCTTTACGGCAAGCATCGCGAGAGACGCATTCAATCTGACGCCGGACGTCGTCAAGGAATCGGCCTACGCCCTGGGGGCGACCAGGTGGGAGGTGGTGAAAAATATCGTTATTCCCTATTCAAAGATTGGTGTTTTCGGGGGAATCCTCTTTTCCCTGGGACGCGCCCTCGGCGAGACCATGGCCGTCGCCTTTGTCCTGGGGAACAACCACCGGATATTCACCTCGCTCTTTGACAGCGCCGCGACGATCACGGTAACCTTGGCCAATGAATTTACCGAGGCGGATAATGATATTTACCTTTCATCGCTCTTTTACCTCGCCCTCATCCTGTTTGTGATGAGTTTCGTATTCCTTGCCATCGCGAAATTCTTTCTCCTGCGGGCGGAGCGGAGGCATGCAAGATGACGAGAGAGCAGATACGCAAAACGGAAGGGGTGGTCGCCCTATGGCTCTGCACGTTTTCCGCCATTCTGGGGTTGTTCTGGCTGGTCTTTATCCTCGGAGATGTGCTCGTGCACGGGATGCGGGCGCTCAATCCGGCGCTGTTCATCAATGACCCTGTGCCGCTCGGCGTTGAAGGCGGGGGCCTGCGACATGCTTTCGTCGGCCAGTTGATGATCACCTTCTGCGCGTCTCTGATCGGGGTCCCGATCGGGGTGCTCGGGGGGACATTCCTGGCCGAGTATGCACGGGGCAAAAAGATCGCCAGGATCATCAGCATTCTCTCCGACATCGTGGTGAGCGTTCCTTCCATCGTCATCGGAACCTTCGTCTATGCGGTCCTGGTGAAACCCGTTGGACATTTCAGCGGATGGGCCGGGGCGGTCGCCCTCGCCATCATCATGATTCCCGTCGTCCTCCGGACAACGGAAGATATGCTGTCCCTGGTGCCGTGGGAACTGCGGGAGGCGGCCTTTGCCCTCGGGGCGCCCTATTACAAGGTGATCATCCAGATCGTTTACCGGGGCGCCGCAACCGGCATCCTGACCGGCATCCTTCTTTCCATCGCCCGGGTCGCCGGCGAGACCGCGCCGCTGCTGTTCACCTCGTTTAACAACTCTTTTTTCTCGCTGGATATGAATCACCCCATGTCTTCCCTGACGGCGACGATTTTTCAGTACGCGATGGGTCCCTACAAGAGCTGGCACGCCCAGGCATGGGCGGCGTCCTTTGTCATTACGGTTTTTATCCTTCTACTCACCATTCTGGGAAGGTTGATCATCAAGTGGAGGTACAAATAGTGCCCGAGTCGATCGAAATCAAAGTCAACAACTTGAACTTCTATTACCCCGGGAATTCTCAGGCCCTGAAGAACATCCATCTGCCGGTGTATAAAAATTCGGTAACAGCTTTGATAGGCCCCTCCGGGTGCGGCAAGACGACCCTGCTCCGCTGTTTCAACCGGATGCATGACCTCTACCCCAACAACCGGTACGAAGGGGAGATCCTGCTGCGCGGCGAGAACATCCTCAAAAACCCGATGGATCTGATCGACCTCCGAAGCCGCATCGGGATGGTCTTTCAAAAGCCAACCCCTTTCCCGATGAGCGTATTCGACAATATCGCCTATGGCCTTAAACTGAAGGGCATCAAAAAAACAGCCGATCAGGCCGAACTGGTTGAGAAAGCCCTCCACCATGCGAATTTATGGGCCGAGGTGAAGGACAAGCTCAAATCCAGCGCCTATGCGCTCTCCGGCGGACAACAGCAGAGACTCGTCATTGCGAGGGCCCTGGCCGTTAATCCGGAAATACTGCTCTTTGACGAGCCCACTTCCGCCCTTGATCCATTGTCCACCGCGAAGATCGAGGAGCTTATGGAAATCCTGAAAAAGGACATCACCATTATCATCGTTACGCACAATATGCAGCAAGCGGCACGGATTTCCGATTGGACCGGTTTTTTGATGCTCGGGGAGCTGATCGAGTTCGACCGGACGGACAAGATATTCACCACGCCATCCCAAAAACTCACTGAAGATTACGTAACCGGAAGGTTTGGTTGATGAAAGGAGCCCTATGGAAGAAAAAAGGCATATCAACATCCAGTACGATAAGGAGTTGCGGGAGGTAAAGGAGAGCCTGATCTACGTGGGTGCACTGACGGAAAAGGCCATTGAAGAGGGAATCGTTGCCCTTCTAAACCGGGACACGGAGCTGGCGCGGAAGGTCATCGCCAATGACAACCTGATTGACAGGCTGGATACGGAGATAGAGGAAAAATGCATCCGCCTTCTGGCCCTGCGGCAGCCCGCGGCCAGGGACTTGAGGTTCATCGCCACGGCGATCAAGATCAACGGGCATCTGGAGCGGATCGGCGATATGGCCGCCAACATTGCGGAAAAGGCCATCATTTTGAACCAGGAATCCCAATTGAAGCCCTATGTCGACCTGCCGAGGATGGCGGAAATCGCGCAGGGTATGATCAAGGAAAGCCTGGATGCCTTCGTCAACGAAGATGTGGCATTAGCCCACAAGGTCAGAAAGGATGACGAGATCATCGATAATCTCAACGAGCAGATATTCCGCGAGCTGCTTACCTTCATGATGGAAAATCCGCAGACGATTCACCGGGCGCTTATCATCTCCCAGATATCCAAACTTCTGGAGAGGGTGTCCGACCATGCGGAGGGTATCGCCGACATGGTGATTTACATGGTCACCGGAAAGAGCGTTCGGCACAAGCCGCCATTTGCGGAGAACGGATGAAGATTCGCCTCTTCCATAAATTCTTTTTCGCCTTTCTCGCCGTCGGTATTGCGGTCGTCGCGGTCGCCGGTTTCCTGATCGAACGGGAGCTGACGACGGACCTCACCGCACGAATCGATGACGAAGTAACGGCCGAGGCGCGGGTCATCGCGCTGATGCCGGCGCGAGAGATCGCGAGGCATGCCGCGGAACTGGCGGAGCGCACCCGTGCCCGTCTGACGTTGATCGACGCCGCGGGCCTGGTTACTGCGGATTCGGAGCGCGACGGCCGGAAGATGGACAATCACCTCGATCGCCCGGAGATCGAGCAAGCCCGTCTGAAGGGGGTCGGGAAGGCGGTTCGCTACAGCCTCACGCTGAAGAAGGATATGATCTACGTCGCCGTCCCTCTTCGGGAGGAATCGCGGATAACCGGATACATCCGTCTCTCCCGTCCCCTCACCGAAATCGCGCTGGCCACCCGGGGGATGGGAAAAACCGTTTTCGGTATTCTTCTTGCCATCGTTGTCGTCTCCCTGACGATCGCGTTCTTGTTTTCTCTGAAGATGCTCTCCCCCATCCGCAGACTGGCGGCATTCGCCGGCCAGGTCCGCACGGGGTACATCGCGGGAGCCTTGCGGGTCGACTCCCAGGATGAAATAGGACAACTTGCTGAATGCATTAACGAAATGGTTGAGGCCCTCCAAAAAAAAATCCAGGCGGCCGACGCGGAAAAACGAAAACTTGAATCGGTATTCTCCAGCATGCAGGAAGGGGTCGTCGTCCTGGATGCCGAAAACCGGATCGAGTCGGTCAACCGGGGGATGGAGAAGATGACCGGCCGTTTGCACGGGGACGTGACAGGAAAGACACTCCTGGGAGCATTCAGGAACAGCGAACTCCACGACGCCCTGGAACGGTTCCGGCAGCGGGAAGAGACCATCAGCGAGGAGATCGGTTTGGGAGAGTACCCTCCCGTCATGATGGACGTCACCTTCTCCGCCTTTCATGGCGAGACCGGCGGGGAGCGGAAAACCATTCTGGTTTTCCACGACGTGACGCGTCTGAAGAAGCTCGAACGGACGCGGACCGATTTCGTGGCCAACGTCACCCACGAGATCCGGACGCCCCTGACGGCGATCATCGGGTTTGCGGAAACCCTGCAGCAGGGCGCATTCGAAGACCCGGAGACGGCCCGGAAGTTCCTGGGCACGATCCGGGAGAACGCCGAACGGCTGAACCGCCTCGTGGACGATCTGCTGACCTTGTCCGGTCTCGAACTGGGCGAGGCCAAGCTCCACCTGGAGGGGATACGGATCGAAGAGGCGTTCGACCAGGTTCTGACCGTTGTCGAGGCGAGGGCCGGGGAAAAGGGATTGACGATCCGGAAAGAGATTGCCGGGGAACTTCCGCTGATCCACGCCGACCGGGACCGGCTGGCGCAGATTCTGATCAATATTCTCGATAATGCAATCAAATTTACCCCGGCGGGCGGAACGATTTCCATCACGACTTCACCGGGCGATAAAGAGAACCTGACCGTCCGGATCAGCGATACGGGCGTCGGCATCCCGAAGGGCGAGATCCCGAGGCTGGGCGAGCGCTTCTACCGCGCAGACAAGATGCGCTCCCGGGAGATGGGCGGCACGGGGTTGGGGTTGTCCATCGTCAAACACCTGATGATGGCCCACCGTGGACGGGTGATCATCGACAGCGTCCTGGGTCGCGGCACGACGGTTTCGCTCTCCTTTCCCCTTTTTCGGGAACCGGAATCGGCGGATGAGCCGCGCCTGACCTCTCCCCTCGGGGGAACGGCCGATGATGTTCCCGCAGGCGGCGACGCCGTAAAAATCGATGCCGCAGGAGGGAGCGCATGAGCCAAAAAAAAATTCTGGTGGCCGATGACGAGAAGGATATCGTCGAACTGATCGCCTACAACCTGGAGCAGGAGGGATTTTCCGTTCTCAAGGCCTTTGACGGGCAGAAGGCATGGAGAATGATCAATGCGGACAAGCCGGACCTCGTCATCCTTGATCTGATGATGCCTGAAATTTCCGGTATGGAGGTATGCCGGATGGTCCGGCGACAGAACGCGACAGTCGCCCTGCCAATCATCATGCTCACCGCCAAGTCGGATCCGGTGGACAAGATTCTGGGGCTGGAGGTCGGGGCCGACGACTACATCACCAAACCGTTCCATGTCCGGGAGCTGATCGCCCGCATCCGCGCCGTGCTGCGGCGGATGGAACGGAAACCGGACGACGATCTTCCGGAATCCTTCGATTTCAGAGGTCTCCACATCGATTTTAAATCTTACCAGGTCTCCGTGGACGGCCGGCCCGTTGACCTCAGCTCCCGCGAATTCAAGCTGCTCCAGTTTTTCATCGGCCATCCGGGCCGGGTCTACAGCCGGGATCAACTTCTGGACCGGGTTTGGGGCGACGAGTCTTTCGTGGAGCCCCGCACCGTCGATGTCCATATCAGCCGTCTCCGGGGGGCGATCGAACCGGACAAGGAGGCTCCCCGCTACATTCTGACCGTGCGCGGCATCGGGTACAAGTTTGCCGATGTGGAGGGCTGAAAACCTTTCCCTCGTCTTCATCGCGCGAAACCTCTATTGCACAACCTTCATGAATTCTTCACGGGACCGTCATGGTTTTGCAACAAATGTTCTGTAGGCTCCCCACGTTAAGAATATCGCGCCTTGTTTTCAGCCGGGGGGGGGCGGTGGAGGAGTTGAAAATGAAGAAAAAACCGAAGGTTTTGTTTGTATGTGTTCACAACAGCGCCCGCAGCCAGATGGCGGAAGCCTGGCTGAACTTTCTCTACGGGGAGCGGTTCGAAGCGCAAAGCGCCGGGCTTGAGCCGGGGGAGCTGAACCCCCTTGCCGTGGCGGCAATGGAGGAGGTCGGGATCGATATCTCAAGGAACCCGACCAAGAGCGTCTACGAACTTTTCAAGAAGGGCGAGCTCTTCTCCTGGGTCATCACCGTTTGTGACGAGGCAAACGCCCAACGGTGCCCCATCTTCCCGGGTTATGCCAAACGTCTCCATTGGAGCTTCCCCGATCCGGCGCTTCTGAGCGGTACGCCGGAGGAGAAGATGGACGCCATCCGCAAGATCCGTGGCGACATCAAGGCCAAGGTCCGGGAGTGGGGCGCGGCCATCAACCTGTGATGATCGCCGCCGTTCGGACTTCCCTCCACGATCTTGCCGTCGCCTGATTTCACGGAGTCTTCATTGACCGGTCATCACGGCGTCACAATCCACTGTTATGTATCGGAAACATTGGAGAAACCAGACATGCAAAGCCAACTCATGGCGCGAACCGATCACGCTGCAGAGGGTTTCAGCGATCTCGCACGCGCACGGGAGACCTTGGTGAACGGGTTCATCGAGTCGATTCAGGTGACTCCCCATTTTCACCCCATTATCGATCTCTTCTCGGCCACCATCACGGGGTTTGAAGTCCTGTCACGGGGCAACCCTCCCTTTGAAACGCCGGGACGGATGTTCTCGGAGGCGAAAAGGCTGGGGGCGACATGGGATTTGGAAAGGGCCTGCCGTGTCGCAGCCCTGAAGAAGATCGCGTCGCTTTCCGAACCCTTCCGAAACGCCGTCTACTTCATCAACGTCAGCCCGGACATCTTCAGTGATCCCCGCTTTCTGGAAAGATTCACCCAGAAGCGCCTCCATGAATACGGGATCGATCAAAAACAGATCGTGATTGAGATCACCGAGGGAAAGAGCTTCGAGGACTTCAAAACGTTCGGGGCCCTGGTTTCTCATTACGCCAATCAGGGTTTCAAGATCGCCATGGACGACTTCGGATCGGGCTATTCCGGCCTGGTCACGTTGATCGCTTCGACGCCCCACTATCTGAAGCTGGACATGGCGATCGTCCGGGATGTTCACAGGCATGACTACAAGCAGAAGCTCGTCAAGGCCATTACGGCCTTCGCCTCCAGCGTCAATGCCAGGGTGATCGCCGAAGGGGTTGAATCGTTGGAGGAGTTGGAGGTCCTGGTTCGCTACGGCATCCGGTATGTCCAGGGATTTCTCTTCGGCATGCCCGAGAAGGAGCCCTATCCCATTTCAGCGGAGATGAAAAAGAAGATCAGGGCGCTGATCGAAAAGTATGATCAGGCCGCGATCGATATCGATGAAAAGGTGGCGGGCCTCGTGATTCGTCCGATGACGATCGCCGTCCGCACCCTCTGCTGCAAGGAGCTGGATATGGTTTTCAAGAAACAGACCCACCTGGACCACGTGATCATTCTTGACGGGGAGAGCATCGCCGGAATGATCACGCGGCAGAATTTTTATGCGGAAACCGGGGGCGCTTTCGGGTATCAGTTGTTCCAGAAGAAACCCGCTGAGGTGGTCTGCAAGCGGAATCCATTGATCGTCGAAGACAAGATGACGGTGACGACGATGGCGAAACTGGCCATGGACCGCCCGGCGGAAGACCTCTACGATCCCGTCCTGGTGGTGGATTCCCGGGGGGAATTCATGGGGACCGTGACCATGAAGCAGGTGATGACCAAGTCGCTTGAATTGGAGATCCGCTGCGCAATGGGGGTTAATCCCCTGACCGGCCTGCCGGGCAACAACGCGATCCGCCGTTGGATCAACGATGCCCTGACCTGGCCCGCCTATTCGATTATCTATGTCGATCTCGATCAGTTCAAAGGCTATAACGATACCTACGGTTTTCTGATGGGGGATGAGATGCTGTGCCTCGCGGCGAAGGTGATGGGCGACTGGCTCGCCCGGCTGCCGGAGGGGGCGAGATTGGGAAACGTCGGCGGCGACGACTTCGTGATCGTCAACCGGGGCATCATTCCGGAAGAGGCCCTGGTAGATCTGTGCCGAAGCTTCGATGCCGAAAAGCTCGCCCTGTTCAAGAATGAGGATATCGCAAGAGGTTTTCTCCTCGGGACCACGGATCGCCAGGGAAACCCCGTCAGAACGCCGCTCGTCACCATGAGCCTCTCCGTGGTCGACAGCAGCAAGATTTGGACGGAGCCGCATCCGGCCCTGTTTTCGGAAGTCGCCGCCTCTTTGAAGAAAGAGGTCAAAAGGATGACGGCCGAAACCGGGAAAAGTGGATTCATGTTCGAGCAGCGGCAGCATGCTTAGGCCGCCGGCGAGATCCGAAGTTGCGCAAAAGCCGGCGTGGATCCGTCCCACGGGCGGCAGACAGCCGCTCCGGCCGTGACGGACCTTCCGAAAGATGAAGAAACGGTGGACCATCCTGTGGGTATCTCTGCTGATCGCTTCTTCGCTTTTCTTTGTCTATCTGCGGTTCAACAGCGCCGTTCCGAGATTTTATGCTTCCTCCGAGGCCGCGGCGGAGAACGAAGGGAATTGCACCCACTGGCATCGGACAGGCGTCTTCAGGAAACCCAGAGGCGTCGCGGTAGTCGTTCACGGCCTCAACCTGAAGCCGGAGAGGATGGACTCCCTGATCGCGCTGCTGAACCGGGCGGGAATCGACGCGCTGGGCGTGTCGCTGCACGGGCACGGGGAGAATTATCTTGGCAAAGGCACGGCGGGCACAGCGGAGGCGAGACTCGATTCCTTCAGAGCCGTCACCTCCCGGCTCTGGTCGGCGGAACTCTACGAGGCCTATCGGAAAGCGCGGCAGCGGGCGCGCCAAATAAAGGTTCCCGTTTTCTTGATCGGCTATTCCCTGGGCGGTCTCTTGGGCTGCGAGCTGCAGGTTTCCAGGCCCGATGTCTCCTTCGACAGGATGGTCCTTTTCGCCCCGGCCCTCAAAATCACCCTGAAACCTCATCTCCTCAAGGCTCTGATGCCCTTTCCGGACCTCGTGATCGACAGTCTGGCGCCGGTGGACTATCGCGCCAATGCAGGCACGCCCATGGCCGGATATAAGGCGATGTTTGACACCCTGAACCGCTTCGAGAAGAATCTGAATGGAAAGCTGAATGTGCCGACCATCGTTTTCCTGGACCGAGAGGATGAGTTCATCTCCTACGAGGGCCTGAGGGAGATGATTGCAGAGGAAGGTCTCGACCGCTGGCGGATCATCCCCGTCCGCAAAAGTCCGTCTGAAAACGCCCTGTTTGCGCATCATCTGCTCATCGACGAGACGGTCGTCGGGAAGGAAATGTGGTCGAAGATGGACGCGGCGTTGCTGTCTCACCTGATCTCCTCGGACAGGAAGGCGTCTCATTCCCAGGCAGTGACAAAGTAGTCTGGCCGCTGGTTCCATGAAGGGGAGTCGGGACGGGAAGTGATGTTTGCCCGAATTTCGGGCTGGTGCCTGTTGTTGCCCCGGTCGAATCTTTTTGTCACAAACACTTAACAATTAAAATATTGACAACCCATTGGCACCGGTTTTACATTACTTCCCGTGCTGTTGTTTTACCGGAAAGGAGGTGATTTCATGGCTATGTTGGAGAATGGTCTAAAGACGACGCTTGGCGGCCTCGCCATCGGGGTAGGAGTTGCCGTTGTGGCGCCCATTATCGTTCCAATCCTGGCGAGTATTGCCAAACCGTTGACCAAGGCCGTCATTAAGCAAGGTCTGATTTTGTACGGCAAGGGTAGAGAAACCTTGGCAGAGGCCCAGGAAACGATCGATGATCTTCTGGCTGAGGCAAAATCTGAGATCGAGGCATGTTCGGAGCTTGCAGCGGGAGCAGGCGCGGAAGTGATGGCTGCGGCGGCCCACGGGGCTGAAGAAGCAACGATTGCGGCAAAGGAACCCAGAAAACAGGCGCGGCGTAAAAAGTCCTGAGGATCCCGAAAAAGGGCAAAGGCAAGGCAGGAGGTGATCTTATGGCTCTCTTAGAGAATGGTATGAAGATGACGGTTGGTGGAATTGCCATCGGGGTAGGGGTCGCGGTGGCGGTGCCGTTCATTCTTCCGATCCTGGCGAGCATCGTCAAACCGTTGACCAAGGCCGCTATCAAGGGTGGTTTGATGCTCTACAAAACGGGTGAAGAAACCTTGTCGGAGGCGAAGGAGGCGATAGAGCATTGCATGGCGGAGGCAAAGTCGGAAATGGCGGCGCCCGCTGCTGTTGCGGCAAAAAAGGGGAAGAAAGCCAAAGCGGCCCCCGGGAAGCCGAACCGCATCGCCAAAGCGATCATGGGCGAGGGCCGGTCCGTTTATGATAAGGGGAAGAGCGTCATTGTGGAGGCCAGGGAAGCGGTTGAGCAGCTCGTTGAGGAAGCAAGGTCTGAAATCGCAGCCGAGGCCGCGGCCAAGGAAAGCTGAGCGAGAGTGTCATGTTGCCTGAAGCCTATCTCAGCCACAGTACGTCCCGCCGGTTCCGCATGAAAGTCCCCGCCAAAAAGGGGAGCGACGCTTTTTTCCGGGCATTGGTGGAAACCATTTCGACGCTGCCGGGCATAGAATCCGTGGAGACCAATTCCCTGACCGGCAGCGTTCTGGTGTGCCATCACTCGGACACGCCTTCCCTTTGCGAGTCGATCCGCAAGCAAAGCCTCATCAGCCTGAAAAACGCAGGCACGAAGCGGACCTCCTTGCGGCAGGACATCACCACCGGAGTCCGGGCCGTCAATCGGAATCTTTCATCCTTGACAGGGGGGAAGGTCGATTTGCTGGATGTCGCAGGCATTTACCTGCTCGGGGCCGGCGTCTACCAGGTGTTCAAGGGGAATTTGGCAGCGCCTGCCTGGTATACGGCGTTCTGGTACGCCTTCGGAATCATGTCGAAATCCCCATCCAGCGGCAACACCGTTGGAGAATAGGACTTGCCATCTTCCGATCACAGCCAGCGGAATTTGCGGAAGAGGGCAAGCATAACGACGACGGAAAAAACCGAGGCCGCGACGATCAGAATGAAGGTCGTGTACGGGCCGAGGAATGTCGGAGCGTCTTCGAGACCTCCCGGGATTCTGACGTTCGTGCCGTAAAACGTCCCGATGAGCGATGCCGGTATCGAAAAGGTGAAGACAATCGTGAGAAGGGTCAGGATCCTGTTGGTGCGATCCGCACTGATGATGTAGTCCGTGTCCTTGTAGATCTCGCTCATCTCTTTACAGGATTCGATGATCTCCCAAACCTTGTCGATCGAGTCGGAAAGATCGCCGAAGTAAACAGCCATCGTCTCATCTTTGGAAAAATGGTCGACTCCGCGCTCCAGTTCGTGCAACACCCGCTTGAGCGGAAAGATCGTTCGCCGCAGGTTTGCGATGTTGTGGCGAAGCCCGGTCACGTCGCGGACAGCGTCGACAGATTCGTCAAAGACCTTCTCTTCCAGGACCTCAATGTTCGACATAACCTTGGCCGCCATCTTCAGGAGATTTTCCACCAGTGCCAGGATAAGTTGGTAAACGAGGTAATAGGAGCTCTTGCCCATGTAATTGCTCCGGGCTGCCTCGTTGTCGCGGCACGCTTCGAAGATGCGGTTAATGGGCTTGAGGTCGCCGGAATGGACCGTCACAAGAAAATCGCGGCCCAGAAAGAGGGCGACCTGCATCGGGATCGAGAATCTGAGCTCTTTGAGATAACGGGGGAAGTGTAGAATGATGAATAGATATTCCCCATAATCATCTATTTTCGGGAGCTGATTTTTCGAAAGGCAATCATCGAGGGCAAGCTTGTGGAATGGATGGACTTCCGCCAAAGCATTGACCGTCTCGCTGTTCGGGTGATCGATGTTGATCCAACGAATGTTGTTGCCTTTGATTTCATTCCATCCCATGATGCATTCTTCCTTCGGTGAAGTGTTCATTTTGATGAGCCGTTGACCGGCCCGTTGCAACGTCAAAAGCCCGGCGAGATTGGAGCAAGTTCTTCACCCGCCGGCTCACCAGGATGGGAAGATAATCTCTAACCCGCGCCATCCGTCCCATCGCGTCCAGCTCCTGCTCATAGGCGGCGACAACGCAATCCCGGGGCATCTCCAGTAACATGGACAAATCTTCTATGGATTGACGATGCTTCACTTGTTCCGCTTTGTCGTCAGATTCGGATTGAGGTCGGTTCATCGATTCGCTCCTCTTTAGAGCTTCGCTGCATTGCTGCTGAAGTTTTCCAAAGAAACGACATATGATCCCACGAAATTGTGACAGATGGATGACAATTCCGTTAAATGTCGTATGCGGCCGTTGCCGTCACTATCTTTTCGCGATACCCCATGCCGCCTTCAGCCATCTTTCGGGAAATTTTATATTTCTGTAATCGAAATGTCATAGGGTTGTCATAGTATTTCGCTATGGTACCTATCGGTTTTCGTAGATTTCTGTGACCGGAAACGAACTTCTGTAGGAGATCACCGTCGTGGTCCATCCGATTCATGTCGCCGTCAAAGGAAGAGCGCGTTTCAGAGTTGCCGGCCTCTACCATTCAAATTCCTGCCAAGCCTATCTGGAGGAGGGGCTGTCGAAACGAAATGAAATCCTGCATATTTCGGCCAGCACGCTGACAGGCACGGTTTTGATTGTCCACAGACCGGACAGGACGCCTGGCGAGATTGCCGCCGTTATCTTGAAGTTCGTTGTAAAGTATGCAAATCAGGGGAATTCCTTAGGTCCGCAAACAGTGCTGATCGATCGTTCACAGGCGGGTATCCGGCGGGGAAAATCCGCGCGGGACGACAAAGCATCCAGCAGACGGATCCTGCGGAAGCTGGTTACCAAGGCGGAACAGCAGACGGCGGAGCCGTGGCATCTCATGGGGGCGGCCGATGTCCTGGAGCGGCATGATTCCCACAGGGCAATCGGGCTGTCGGGTCAGACCGCCGTTGCCAAGATCCGAAAATACGGCCCGAATATTCTTCCCGAGTCGGTTCCCCGTTCGGGACTCTCCATTCTATTGAGTCAATTCAAATCTCTTCCCGTGGCGCTTCTGGGTGTGGCGGCGGCCATTTCCCTTTTCACCGGCGGCCTTGCTGATGCTGTTGTGATTGCGGCCGTTGTAGTTGTCAATTCCGCCATCGGTTACCTCACCGAAAGCGGATCCGAAAAGACCATCCACTCGCTCAAACGACTGGTGCGGCCGAACGCCTCCGTGATCCGCGACGGCGTCATTGAGGAGAGAAGCACGGAGGATGTGGTGCCGGGCGACATCCTCGTTCTCCGGCCGGGCAGCTACATTATGGCGGATGCAAGGCTCATCGAAACGGAGCACCTGACCGTCGATGAATCGGCCCTGACCGGCGAGAGCATGCCCGTTGAAAAGACCGCAGCAGTCCTGCCGGCCGGTTGTGAGATTCCCCTCGCCGAGCGGCGTAACATGGTTTACATGGGAACGCTCGTGATCGGAGGACAGGGGCTGGCCGTGGCCGTGGGCACCGGCCGGTATACGGAGATCGGAAAGATCCAGAGCCTTTCTTCCGAGATCAAAACGCCGGATACGCCCATGGAGAGGCAGCTCGACCACATGGGGACGCAATTGGGCCTGATGTCGATCGGGATCTGCGGGAGCGTCTTTGTGATCGGTATGCTGCGGGGATACGGGTTTCTGGAGATGCTCAAGTCCTCCATCGCCCTTGCCGTGGCCGCCGTTCCCGAGGGGCTGCCGGCCGTGGCGACGACAACGCTTGCGCTGGGTTTGCGGAACATGAAAAAGCAGCATGTGCTCATCCGCCATCTCGAAGCGGTTGAAACCCTTGGCTCCCTGCAGACCATCTGCCTCGACAAAACAGGCACCATCACGCTGAACACCATGTCCGTGCAGGAGCTTTACTCCGGGATGCGATCCATGCGCCTTCATGACGGGAAGTTCGTTTCAGGGAACGGCTATATCAGCCCCTTTGCATGCGACGAATTGCTGCGGCTGATCCACGTTTCGGTGTTGTGCAATGAAAGTGAAGTAACTGGCCGGGATGGGTGTTATGAGGTCACAGGCTCGTCCACCGAAAACGCGCTGATCCATATGGCCCTGAGCGCCGGAATCGATCCGCGACCGTTACGGGCTGGAAATCCCCGTCTTCGCATTCTGTACCGGTCCGAAGGCCAAAACATCATGACGACGCTGCACAGCGCCGAGGACAACCGGGGAAGGATCATTTATGCCGCCAAGGGAAGTCCCCGCGAAATCCTCTCCCGATGCACCTTTCAGATCGTGCAGGGAAGACAGTGCCGCCTCACCGATGAGGATCGGCGGGTCATCGAGATCGCCAACGAGCGGATGGCGGGCCGCGCCCTTCGAATTCTGGGTTTTGCCTATGCGGCGGTGGATGCATCCGGAGAACGCCCATGCGGCGACCATCCAAATGGACAAGACTACATCTGGCTCGGAATGACCGGGATGGCCGATCCGATCAGGGAAGGTGTGAAGGAACTGATTGCCCAATTTCACACAGCCGGCATCGATACGGTTATGATCACCGGGGATCAGACGCCGACCGCGTACGCCATCGGAAAGGAACTGGATCTCGGCCGCGGAGAGGAGATGGAAATTCTCGACTCGACCCATCTGGCCGACATGGATCCCGATATTCTGCGCTCCCTTAGCGAACGCGTCCCCATTTTTTCACGGGTCAGCCCCGCCCACAAACTGCAGATCGTGCAGTCTCTGCAAAAGGCGGGACGGGTGGTGGCCATGACCGGCGACGGGATCAACGACGGACCCGCTTTGAAGGCCGCCGACGTGGGCATTGCCATGGGCCACACCGGAACGGACCTGGCACGCGAGGTGGCCGACGTGGTGCTGGAGGACGACAACCTCCAGACCATGATCGTGGCGATCAGCCAGGGGAGGACCATCTACAACAACATCCGCAAAGCGATCCACTACCTGCTCTCCACCAATATGAGCGAGATCATGGTGATGTTCGTGGCGATCGGGGCCGGCCTCGGCCAGCCCCTGAACACCATGCAGCTTCTCTGGATCAATCTCATCTCGGACATCTTCCCGGGATTGGCGCTCGCCCTCGAACCGCCGGAGCCGGACGTGCTGACCAGACCGCCGAGGCAACAGGACGAGGAGATCTTGACCACCGCCGATTTGAAGAAAATCATGCTTCAGTCCGCCATGCTGTCCTCGGGGGCGCTCGCCGCATACGGATACGGCGTTGTCCGGTACGGCTTGGGCGCGCAGGCCGGCACGCTGGCGTTCTTGAGCCTCTCTTCCGGGCAGCTCCTGCACGCCTTGAGCTGCCGTTCGACGGAACGGACTCTCTTCGGCGGGAATCCGTTGCCTCCGAATCGGCATCTCACCGGGGCTCTCGCCGGATCTTTTGCAGTCCAGGGATTGGCCGTCGCGATGCCGGGATTGAGAAATCTGCTGGGCAACACGGCGATAAACATCGCAGACGGGGCGGTCATTGCCGGAACATCGGTACTGCCGGTGATCGTGAATGAACTCGCCAAGGGAAATGGGAAAGGAGAGTTGCAATGAAAAAGGTCGTTCTGTTTACATCCGAGTCGCTCACCGAAGGCCATCCCGACAAGCTGTGCGACCTCATCAGCGACAGCATTGTCGACCATTTCCTGCAGCAGGATCCGTGGTCGCGCATTGTTGCCGAGTGCGCGGTAGCCACATCCATCGTCTTTGTCGCGGCGCGGTTCGATTCCGAGGCATCGGCGGACGTGGCGAATATCGCCAGAAGCGTGATCGACCAGGTGGGTTACAATCGCCGGACCTTCAACGCCAAGAACTGCAGCATCGTGACAAGTCTCAAGGAGATCGAGCCGGATGGCTACCGTCGCTTCGATGAACGAACCCTGTCGGATCAGGAGATTGAACGGATACCGGTCAAGAACCAGGTAACGCTCTTCGGCTATGCCTGCAACCAGACGCCTGTTCTGATGCCCCTGCCTATCTGGCTCTCCCACAAACTCGCCCGGAGGCTCCGGGATGTCAGGGTGCAGGGGGTGCTCCCCTACCTGGATCCCGACGGAAAGATACAGGTCGGGATCGGGTACCGGGAGCGTTCGCCCTACCGGATTCACAGCCTTACGGTGATCGCTAGCCAGACGAAGGCGGGCGAGCCCGATCCGCGAAAAATGGCGGAGGAGATTCGCTCTTCGGTCATCGATCCCGTGTTCCGGGACGAACCCATCAAGCCGGATGACCAGACGCAGATCTTCATCAATCCGGACGGACCTTTCATCGGCGGTGGCCCTGCACAGCATTCGGGGCTTACCGGCAGAAAGAACAGTGTGGACACTTACGGCGGATATGCGCGGCAAAGCGAGGCCGCCCTGAGCGGCAAGGATCCGTTGCGCATCGACCGCGTCGGCGCCTACGCGGCCCGCTATGCGGCGAAGAATGTCGTAGCAGCCGGACTGGCAGACGAGTGTGAAGTGCAGTTGAGCTATTCCATCGGCTTGGCGCGTCCCGTGAGCGTCCAGATCAAAACTTTCGGCACGCGAAAAATTGCCGATGACGAACTGTCTGACCGGGTTGAACGGCTGTTCGATTTTAGGCTGGCCGCGATTGTGAAACAGTTCAATCTCCGACACCTTCCTTCGATTGCGCGGGACGGTTTCTATCGGCGGCTTGCCGTGTACGGACAGGTCGGCAGAACAGATCTTGATCTTCCCTGGGAACGGACGGACAAAGCTGCGCTGCTGGGATCGTAGCGCAAGTCAAGAAGGATAGCTCTAATCTCAACCCCGCCAAGACCTGTAAGTGGCAAAAAATTAACATTCATTTCACATCACCGTAAGGCGCACGCAACAATAGCGTGACATCTTTCACGCTGTTCGGAACAGTTCGGGCAAATAGACCATGCGCCCACCGGCCGCGATAGGGGACCAAAAAATGACATCCATGAAATTGGGGGTGAAGATCGGCGTCGGTTTCGGAATCGTTATCTTCTTGAACATTGTTTTCGGCAGCATCGCATTGTGGAACACGTTGACGATCGAGGCGACCACGCAAAGACTGGCAGAGGAATATCTTCCGCAGGTGAAACTTGCGAGCGATTTGGAGCGCAACTTTCTTCAGGCCGCACTGGGCGCCACCATCTATTCATACACCCAGGACAGCAATGTTCTCAGTGAGGGGAAGGCGGCGTTGGCTGAAGCCAGGAAAAATCTTGACCATGCCGAAAAAATGGCTTCCGGGACCCCAAATCTGGCAAGGTTTCAAGAGACCGTAAAAGGGGCCCGCAGCAAGATCGATCTTTTTGAACAGCAGTTCAATTCGGCTGCCGTGAAAGACTATGACTTGATGAGAAACTATGACGACATGCAGGAAACCAACAAGTTCTTCATGGGCAACGCAAACCGCTTTCTCTCCCGTCAATTCGATACGTTGAAAACCGAAATGCGCGCGGGGACAAGTCGCGACAAGCTTTTGGAAAGACTGAACAAGGTTGCCTTCATGAACGAGCTGGTCGACTTGGGGAACAAGATTGTGCTGGCGGCATCGTCGGCGCGGACCAAGCGGGACCTGACGGCCATCGACGAAACGGGAAAATACTTTGAAACGATTGACCAGAAGCTTAAGGCCCTGAAGGAGCTGTCGCGCTCCGAAGAGGAACTTAGCCTGGTGAGCAACCTGAAAAACGCTTCCCAAATGTACAAGGATTCCCTGCAGGAGCTCGTCGCCATCTGGTCAGATGTCCAGAAGATCAACAAAGAGGGACAACGGACCGGGAACGAGGTCGTGAGGCTCACCCAGGGGGCGCACGACACAGGTCTAGATGAGACATACAAGATTTCCGTCCGGACGGCCGACAAGGTTTCTTTGTCCACAATGATCATGGGCATTCTCCTCGCGACCCTCCTCGGCATCGTTCTGGCCGTCTATATCACCCGTGCAACCGTAAAGCCCATCAGAGACGTCGCCAAAGGCCTTTTGGACGGCGCCGTTCAAGTGGCCCATGCCTCTTCTCAAGTGACCTCTTCCAGTTCGTCCGTGGCGGAGGGGGCGTCCCGACAAGCGGCAGCCCTTGAAGAAAGCTCGGCGAGTCTTGAGCAGATCAATACGATGACCAAAAATAACGCGGACAACGCTTTCCAGGCCGATCGCCTGATGCAGAGTACGGCCAAGCTGACCTCCGTTGCCTCCCTGTCCATGCACCGGTTGACCTCCTCCATGGGCGAATTGGCAAAGACAAGCGAGGAGACGCGAAAAATCATCGATACGATCGACAAAGTCGCCTTCCAGACCAATATCCTCGCTCTGAATGCCGCCGTGGAGGCGGCCAGGGCCGGCGAGGCGGGGATGGGTTTCGCAGTCGTTGCCGAGGAGGTGAGAAATCTGGCCAGGCGAACAGCCGAAGCGGCAAAAAACACCGCTGACCTCATAGCGCACATGACGGACCAGGTCAAAGAGGGATGCGAAATTGTCGGCAAAACGAATGGTGACGTTGCGGAGGTGGCCCACTCGGCGAAAAGCTGCGCTGCGCTTGTTGAAGAGATCACGGCGGCCTCGCAAGAACAGGCCAGAGGTGTTGGCCAGGTGAGCGCCTCAGTCGTTGAGATGGACAGGATCGTGCAGCAATACGCAGTAAGTGCGGAAGAATCGGCTTCGGCTTCCGAACAGATGAGCGCCCAGGCGGAACAGATGAACGGGTTTGTTGCCGATCTTGTGGCTTTGGTGGGGGATGGCAACCGGCCGGAGAAGAGACCAAATCCGTTTAGACGGGCGTGGCATTCCTTCAGGTGCGCGTTTGCAAGGCGCTCGATTGAAGCTCCGCCGATGGAGTCGGAGATCATCGAAGAAATTGGGGCGGCGTGAAACCGGCGGCGGACAGGGTTGGGGTGGGAAATACATTGGGACCGTGAGGATGTCGCGACGGTGCCGTAACCGAGCAGCGCATAAAAACCTGAATGACACGCGGAAGCAAGCAATCACATAGAGGGACAATATGCTCAAGTTTTTGGAACTCACCGGGCAGGGTGTGTTGGAATTTCCAGAAGGCAGCGAATTCAAAAGATATGAGGGGAGTTTTCGAAAAGGGCGCTTCCATGGCAGAGGCGTACTGACCTTTTCCGGAGGATTGATTCTGGGCTGCCCATGGAAAGAGGGCAACCCCGTCGAAAATGACGCGATGTTGATTTCCCCCGGCGGTGAGATGAAATATCTTGGAGAAATTATGGGGCTTGTGCCTAAAGGGAAAGGGACGCTCCATTATCAAGGTTTTGCGCTTTCCGGAACGTGGGACGGCTTCAACCCCGTTGGCAGGACAGCAAGGATCGTGACGGATTGCAGCGAGTATGAGGGGGAAGTGAAGGAGATGAAGATGCACGGGAAGGGTGTTTTAAGACGATTCGATGGATCATCCTATCGCGGCGATTTCGTGGAGGGAAGGTTTCACGGGAGGGGTGTTTTTACGGACACCGATGGTTCGTCCTATCATGGCGATTTCGCGCATGGGATGTTCGACGGATATGGAACGCAGACCGATCGATCCGGAAGGGTGATTTACGCCGGGTTGTGGGAAGAGAACAAAATCAGCTCCGTCAGACGCAACAGGGGGGCATCATTTAACGAAAATGTAATACATCTGTAAAATAGTGATGTTAGGAACAACCCTTGGGTCAGATCAACCCCATCAAGAGATCGGGGATGACGGATCGGCCGATGTAATTTGCGGCCCTGTTGAAGTATTCATCGATCGTCACCGCTTTCGACTGATCGAAGAACCCCTTTTCCGAGAGCAGATCGACAATGACCTTTTTGTTGAGCTTATCCTTTTGATAGTTGATTAGAATGCTTCCCGTGATCAGGTTGCACTCCACCGAATTGACACCGCTGAAACCCGCAACGAGATATTTCACCTCGTCGGCCGCGCGCTGGTTGCCTTTTATCCCGGGACTTTTTACCCGGATTCTCCCGGGAACGTCATGGATGTAATGATTCATTTTTTCTCCTTATGCTCGTCCAAGGTCGTAAGCTTCTTGCGTCCATTTGCGGGCAAATCTACCATTGCTCTTTTACGGGAGTGTGACAGCTTGATGAAATTATGGTTAAACGACCATCAAAAGGGAAAGGAGTACTGCGGAGTTGAACGGAGAGAACGCAGACCATCGGGAAGGTTGCCTGTCCGAGGTCCCTCATGACCGCTGCGTCCCCTATCCATTGCGGGAAGCGATCCGCTGGATCTGGAGGAATGTTCGAGGCGTCTCCAAGACAAACCCCTGCGGGATTCGACCGTTGCCGGAAAATTGCGTCCTGAACCCCATCGTTGGCTGCATGACTGTGGGTTTTGTGGGGGACATCATGGATATGCGCGGCAAAAGACTCCAGATCTCGCCCGCGGTCGTCGAATTCTTCCGGGATTGCGATTTCGTCATCGGAAATTTCGAAGCAACGATTACCCGGGCCGGGAAAAGAGGGCTCGCGGCCCAGGTCCACGATCCTGCGATCCTTGATGCCCTGACCGAACTCTCCCGGCCTGACCGGACTTTCCTCTCCATTGCCAACAACCATGCAGGAGATTTTCCACCGGCCATCTTCCGGCAGTCTCTCGACAGCCTGCGGAAAAGAGGATTCCGCGTTTTTGGTTTGCGGCAGGAGCCTTTCGCCGATCTTACCGGGCGCGTCCGGGTCGTGGCCGCTTCGATGTGGAGCAACCATCCCTGCAGCGAGATTGCGCCTCTTGCCTCCCTTGACGCGAGCCGCGGCGCCGCGACTTTGAACATTGCATATCCCCACTGGGGATACGAACTGGAGATGTTTCCGCGGCCGGCGATTGTCTGCGCGGGCAAACGGTTTCTCCAAGATTTTGACGCCGTCATAGGGCACCACCCCCACGTTCCTCAGCCGCTGGTTAGCTTGAAACATGGCAATGGTTTAAAATTGCTTGCCTTCTCATTGGGAGATTTTTGCACCGGGTTGAGGATCGAAAAGTTTCAATACGGGATCGTCTGCAAGGTGGAGATGGGTCCGGGTGAAACCGGTCTTTGGCAAATCAGCGGTGTTCATTGGCGATATATCAGGACAAATTCGCATCCCGAAGGCGGTATGCGCGTCGAATTCGCGGCTTCATCCCCGCCTTTTGAAAGGAGCCACCGCGCTTCAGCCCCGCCTGTCACTCTTTTCACTCAATCTTAACGCAAAGTCACCCGCATCGACAGGCCGAACGTCCGCGCAATTCTGGATGTGGGCCACCTCCACATTTTTCAGCTCGCTTTCACCGTCGTCGGATTCGTTGCCTGTCCGACGATGTCATCGACAATTCATCTTTCATTCACATTGTTGTAACAAAAGAGCCGTAGGCTCTCTTTCGTCGGATCCCGTACAATTCGGAAAGGGGAACTGTTCAGGGGTTTCGCCCTCCTTTTGTCCCTTGAACCGTTTCCCCTTTCCTGACGATATTCGCGGGGCATGATCGCGGCCAGATTCGGCCGTCACAAGGAGAGCGTCGATGAGTCGCTTGGTCGTCATAGGTGGGAGCGACGCGGGCATCAGTGCAGCCCTGCGTGCCAGAGAGAAGGACCCGGAGATCGAGATCATCGTCCTCACGGCGGATCGATCTCCCAATTTCAGCATTTGCGGAATTCCCTTTTACCTGAGCAGGGAGATGCCGGACCGGTGCAAACAGGTTTATCAGGCCGCTGATGAGATGGTCAAACGAGAGGGGGTTCATCTCTTGGTCGACCACCGGGCGGAATCCATCGATTCTCAAAACAAGACCATAACCATCGAAGAGCCCGGCGGGTCGAGGAGAACGGTGGAATACGACAAACTCATCCTGTGCACCGGGGCCGGAACCGTTCCACCGAAGATCCAAGGGACAAATCTCCCCGGGGTCTTTGTTCTGCGGTGGGTTGAGGAGAGCTTAGCCCTGCGGCGCTTCCTGGATGAAAAAAAGCCAGCCTCCGTGGTCATCGTCGGTGGTGGAGCGATCGGGATGGAGATGGTGGATGCCCTTTCAGGTCGGGGGATGGAGGTGACCGTTGTCGAATGTGCGGATACGGTCTTGCCCAACTTGGACCCGGAACCTGGGCAACAGGTCGGAAGAATCCTTGAGCATCATGGTGTTCATGTGGTCATGCGGACCTGGGTAGACACCATCGAACAGGCAGGTTCAATCTTGCGGGCCAGAGGCGGGGACGATTTTTACGTGG
Organism: uncultured Syntrophaceae bacterium; assembly: GCA_964433455.1. GTDB lineage: Bacteria > Desulfobacterota > Syntrophia > Syntrophales > UBA5619 > UBA5619. The sequence continues at coordinate 36,019 of CAYSSF010000002.1, read as the reverse complement.
ATGCGGAGTTGGTGCTGGTCGCCGCCGGCCCAAGTCCGAACATCGGCCTGGCGGCGGCGACGGGCGTGCAGACCGGTGATTTCGGCGCCATCCGCGTAACGGAACGAATGGAAACCAATATTGCGGACATCTATGCCGCCGGCGACTGTGCGGAAACGCGCCACAATTTGACGGGACGATACGACTACCTTCCGTTCGGCGCCACAGCGCACAAGCAGGGCCGGACGGCGGGCGAAAACGCCGCCGGCGGCCATCATGACTATCGAGGATCGCTCGGCACGCGGGTGTTGAAGATCTTCGATTGGATGGCCGCATGGACGGGATTGCCCGACAGGGAGGCGCAAGACGCCGGATTCGATCCGCTGACGATTGCCTGTGCGTACTGGGATCACAGGGAATGCGATTCCGTTGCCCATAAGCTGACCCTTCGTATGACCGGCGACAGAGCATCCAAAAGGGTGCTCGGCGTTCAGATCATCGGCCATCACGGCGCCGAAATATCGAAGAGGGTGGACATTATCGCCACCGCCATCTTCAACGGCATGAAGATGGATGAGATCGGCGATCTCGATCTGTCCTGCACCCTGCTGAGCGGTCCCTGGGATCCGCTGCAGATCGCAGCGCAAGAATGGATGAAAAGTACAAACGTCTCCATTGGAACTTCCCTGACCCGGCGCTCTTGACCGGCGCGTCGGAGGAGCGATTCGATCCTTTGACCGCCCAGGTTAAACAAAGATGAATATTTCAAAATGGTTGTCCGCATAGAACGTGCCATTGTTTTTTCACCGAGATTTCATATCGCCTTAACAGCCCTGTAATGAGGAAGCAGTAGAAACCCTGCATCGGAAGATGCGAGGGGCGCCGGATGCCGCGGGTGGACGCGGCTGGGCGCGACAGCTCAACGCACAGGAGTGGCGTGCGCGCTTGACATTTCAGTTCAGGAGGAAAGGCGAGATGCGTAGGAACAAAGGATGGTTGTACAAATTCAGGTCGAGGACGCTGGCGGCGGTGGTGGTCCTCATCATGCTGAGCGGCTTGGCCGGCTGCAGCGGCAGTGACGCAGCGGCGAGCAACAACGCGGGTGCAAAGAACGTCATCCTGATCATCGGCGACGGGATGCAACTGGAACATGAACGGGCGTATAACAACTATTCGACGGGATCATACGACACCGGGCTGGAAATGTGGAACTTCCCCTACAAAGGGGAAGCCTCGACCTGGGACGTAACCACGTACAACCGGTACGCCTACACGGCCGGCGCACCCACCATCGCCGATTCCGGGTTCGATTCTCAGGTGACCACCAGCTTTGCCGCCGCCCTGGGGTATGACCCCGCCAAAGGCGGCAAGATGCCGTACGTACAGGATGCCATGGCGGCCGTCAATTCCACGGCGGCCGTGAACTACTACGGAGCAAAGCTGAAGCTGCGGGCAACGGACGGCGGCGCCGTCCCGGCCACCGACTCCGCCTCGGCAGCCACCGCCCTGGCGACGGGGTTCAAGACCGATGACGGCAACGTCGCCTGGCGGACGGGCGACCCGGACAACGGGAGCCTGGTGACCATAGCCGAGATGTACCGCCGTCAGAAGAAGGCGGCCATGGGGGTTGTCTCCACGGTGCCCTTCAGCCACGCTACGCCGGCAGGGTTTGTGAGCCACAACGTAAGCCGGAACAACTATCAGGCCATCACCAAAGAGATTATCACCCAGGTCCGTCCGGAGGTGGTCATCGGAGGCGGGCATCCGGCGTACAACGACAAGGCGGGCATCAGCGGTCCCGCGGCCTATCAATATATAGGCGCCCCGGAGTATGCCAATCTACAGACCTCCACGGAATATGTCTTGGCCGAGCGAAAGTCCGGGGTCGATGGCGGTACGACGCTGCTCGCGAAAGCCGATCAGGCGATCAGCGGCAAAAAGAAGCTGTTCGGCCTCTTCGGCGGGGCGGGCGGCAGTTTCGAATACCACAACGTCTCAAATGATGGAACAGCGTCGATTACCCGCGGCTCCATCGAGAATCCCACGCTTGCGCAGGCTTCGACGGCTGCACTCAAGGTGCTCAGCCAGAACAAGAACGGATTTTTCCTGATGATCGAGCAGGGCGATATCGACTGGGCCAACCATGCCGACGACTACAAAGGGCTGATGGGAGGCATGTGGGACCTCGACCTGGCGGTCAAGGCCGTGGAAGCCTTCATCGACCAGCCGGGGGACGGGGTTGACTGGAGCAACACCCTGGTGATCATCACCTCCGACCACGGCAACAGCTACATGCGAATCAACACCGCCATGAAGCTGGCCAAGGGCAAGCTGCCCCAGCAGAATCCGCTGAGCGACGGCGGCGCGGCGTCCGGGTATGCCACCAACGTCTCCTATTACTATCCCGGTGGGGAGATCACCTACGGCTTTGACGGCAATGGTCTCAACTCTCACACCAACGAACCGGTAACCGTTTATGCCCGGGGGGCGGGTACACAGAGTCTCACCGCTCTCGAGGGCGCCTGGTATCCCGGCACCAAGCTGCTGGACAACACCCACATTTACAAAGCGATGCTGGATTGGCTGGAACTGACCGACGAGAACCGGGAGACGAGCTTTGTCCCGATGTTCAAGGCAGCGAACGCCAAAGCCGCTCGCGCCCTCACAAAACCCTTCACCATCGCCGTCCTGCCGGACACGCAGGTCTATGCGGAAGAGAACCTCATCGAGTTCAAGAAGCAGGTCGATTGGGTACTGGACAATGCCGCCAGCCAGAATATCGTCTTTGTCACCCACCTGGGCGACGTGGTGGACAACGGCATCGACCGCGCCCAGTGGACCAATGCCATGGCGGCCCTCGACCCGCTCCTGGCCCAGAATTCCCTGCCTTTCTCCATCGTTCGCGGGAACCATGACGAACCGGCCTTCTTCCTGAACAATATTCCGGTGAAGACCATGCAGGGGAAGCCCTGGTTTGTCGGCGCAGCTCCGTCGGGTCTGACCCAGGCCCAGATGTTCACGGTCGAGAACATCCGGTTCCTGCACATCGGTTTCCAGAAGGATCCGACCGCCGCCGAGATCGCCTGGGCCAACGCCCTGCTCGCGAGTCCCGATATGCAGGGGCTGCCGGTCATCGTCTCCACCCATGATTACATCGATGGCAGCGGCCAGAGTACGACCGGCCGGATGATGTGGAGGGATTTCGTCAAGAAAAACCCCATGGTGTTCATGGTGCTGAACGGCCACACCCACACCGAGTACGCCCTGGTGAACCACAACGACGCCAACCGGCCGGTCTTTCAGATGCTCTCCGACTACCAGGATCGCGCTTTCGGCGGCAACAGCCTGATGCGGCTCATCACCATCGATCCGGTCCAGGCGAAGATCTCCGTTAAGACCTTCTCTCCCTACCATCAGGTGAGCGGGCAACCGGTCAATCTGAACTACTTCGAGACCGACGCCGACAGCCAGTTCGAGTACAGCGTCGACATCAAGGAACGTTTGGCCTACGATACGACGGTGGATTTCGGGCCCGAGCCTCCTCCGCCCCCATTGCCGCCGCTCAACGCCATCCCGGCAGCGGTCTCTTATTCGCACGTCTTCCAGAACCGCCGCCCGCTCGTCGGCACCACCATCCCCTACGCCGGCACGGTGGACGTGCAGATCAACGAGAACAATGCGACCCTCAACTACGGCGGGGAGGCAACCCTGACCACCGATATGGACGACAACGGTTCACGGGTCCACGCCTTCCTCCGCTTCGACGACATCATCGGCGCCAATCCGGGCCAGATACCTCCGGGGGCGACCATTGCCTCTGCAAGACTGGTCTTCAATGCCACCAGTTCCACCAAGGGGAAAGTGAAAATGCACCGGATGCTTCTCCCGTGGGGCGAGAATACCACCTGGATGAACTTCACGCCGGTCGACTCGGCGGGCCAGCCCTCCTGGGAGGCATTGACCTACTTCAATTTCGATACCGGCATCTATGCCAATGTCGTCCTCCCGGCCGTCATGACAGGCGGCGGGGTGCAGGCCGACGACGTGGAGGCCATGTCTGCTGTTGACGCCACCTTCACCATGCCGAAGCCGATTCCCGTTCCCTTCATCCTGCAGCCCGGCGGGTACGGCACGGTTTATACCCCTCCGGCCGCCAGCGGCAACCCCGCTGAAAACCTGACCGTCGATCTTACCGCGGCCGTCCAGGCCTGGGTCGACGGTCAGGCGAACCACGGCTGGTTCTTCGAGCCGACGAGCAGCGACGGCTGGGACTTCGAAACCGCTGAAGGCAAGCAGCCGCCGGCCCTGGTGGTGGAAGTGGCCGGGGCCCCGCTGGTACAGTAACTTAACCCAAGGCAAGGAGGGCGGACGGATACCGTCCGCCCTCCTAATGATAGTGAATGGGTGGAGCCATAGGGGCATCCAAAGAAATACAAATGTAACATTGCTTTAATGCGCCCGTAACGAATGGGTGATAGCGTATTGGCAAATCACAATCCCGGAGGTACCGATGAGCTTGTCTCCCACCGCATCATGCCCGGCCATAGAGATCTACAGTCTCAGCAAAACCTTCCAGACCGGACGCCAAGCATGTAAAGCCCTCGACAACGTCAGCCTGAGTATAGGATCGGGGCAAATGGTCGGACTGATCGGCGCTTCGGGATCGGGCAAATCGACGATGCTGCGACATGTTTCGGGGCTGACCGCGGCGGACTGCATCACCAACTCTATCGTCGTGCTCGGCAGAAGTGTGCAGGCCAATGGCGTAGTTGATCGTGACATACGGGCGATACGGGCGCGGGTGGGTTTTATTTTTCAGCAATTCAACATCGTAAACCATCTGACGGTGCTCTCCAATGTTCTCGCCGGTTCTTTGGGGAGGATACCGTCCTGGCGGGGAACAGCTGGACTGTTTACCCGGGAAGAACGCGTCCAGGCGCTGGAAGCACTGGCCCGCGTGGGCATGGACAAATTCGCCATGCAGCGGGCATCGACCCTCTCGGGCGGGCAGCAGCAGCGCGTTGCGATTGCCCGCGCCCTTATGCAAGGGGCGGAGATCATTCTGGCAGACGAACCCATAGCATCTCTTGATCCCGCTTCCGCCCGGAACGTCATGGAGATACTGGCCCGGATCAATCTGGAAGACCGAAAGACCATCGTTGTTTCACTACACCAGGTTGATTATGCCCTCAGGTATTGTGAGCGCATTATCGCGCTTAAGGACGGCGAGATCGTGTATGACGGGCCGAGCAGCGATGTGAGCGTAGAGATGCTGCATGATATCTACGGGGAAAAATTCATCGAGACCTGTGTAGAGGAACAGTCGCTCGCGAATATTGCGGACATCCCTATCCCGGCTCACACCACCGGCGGGAACGGTGTCCTTGTCCACGCAAACGCCGCGATACAGTGATCGGATACAACAGGAAATTCAATAATAACCGATTATTCCAATTGAACAGAGGAGGCAACAATGATTAGGAGAAGTATCAGGTATATCGTGTTTTCGGCCATCGTCGCGCTACTCTCCCTGCCGGGATTTGTGCAGGCCGCGGAACTCAAGGAGCTTAACTTCGGGATCATTTCCACAGAATCCTCGGTCGGCCTGAAGTCGATTTGGGCGCCCCTTCTCCAGGACATGGAGAGGAAACTGGGAATGAAGGTCAATACTTTTTTTGCCTCGGACTATGCCGGTATCATCGAGGCCATGCGGTTCAACAAGATACAGCTCGCCTGGTACGGCAATAAATCGGCCATGGAAGCGGTAGATCGGGCAAATGCCGAGATCTTTGTTCAAACCGTAGACAGGAACGGCGACCCCGGCTACTGGTCCTTGCTCATCACCCACAAAGACAGCGCCATCCAGAGTGTCGATGACATCATCAAGAACGGCAAACAATATACGTTCGGCAACGGCGATCCCAATTCCACCTCGGGTTATCTCGTTCCCGGCTACTATGTCTTTGCCTTGAACAATATCGACCCCGCCAAGCACTTCAAGCGTACGGTCAATTCCAACCATGAAACCAACGCCCTTGCCGTGGCGACGAAACAGGTCGATTTTGCCACCAACAATACGATGGATCTGAGCCGGCTCAAAAAGACCCATCCCGATTACTTCCAGAATATCAGAATCTTTTGGAAATCGCCCCTCATCCCCAGTGATCCCATCGCCTGGAGGAAGGACCTCCCGGAAGAGATGAAGGCGAAGATCAAGTCCTTTTTCATGAATTACGGCAAAACCGAGCAGGAGCTGAAAGTTCTCGCCGAAATCCACAATTGGGGACCATTCAGGGAATCGAATAACGATCAGCTCATTCCCATCAGACAACTCGAGCTCTTCAAGGAGAAAGTCAAGATCGGGAATGACGCCAGGTTGAATGCTGAAGAAAAACGCGCCAAGCTTGCGAAGATCGATGCCGATCTCACCGAATTGGCAAAAAGGGCGCCGATTAAATAATATGACGGGAAGGCTTTGCCTCTTTTCTGATACCGGCAATCGGGACACGAATGATCATGCATACGACACCCACCATCGACACCATGGGAGAATCAATGCTCACTGGACGGGACCCTAAAGGAAAAGTGATGCGGCTCGTCGCCTGGGGGCTGTTTTTTGCCGTCCTTGCCTGGTCATGGAAAGGTGCGGAAATGAGACCCCTGGACCTGATAAAAGACGCCGGTAACATGGCGACCTATGCAAAAGGATTCTTTCCCCCCAATTTTGCCGAATGGCGGTTTTATGTGGAGGAGATGGTCGTCACGATCCAGATCGCCGTCTGGGGTACGGTGCTGTCCGTTGTATTGTCCATTCCCTTCGGCCTGCTCTGTTCCAGCAACATTGTATCTCCCTGGATATACCAGCCGGTTCGTCGGCTGATGGACTCCTGCCGCGCCATCAACGAGATGGTTTTTGCACTCCTGTTTGTCGTTGCCGTCGGACTCGGCCCCTTTGCCGGTGTTCTGGCGCTTTTTGTCCACACGACCGGCACGCTGTCAAAACTGTTTTCCGAGGCCGTGGAGGCCATCGATCCGCGTCCCGTCGAAGGCATCCGGTCGACGGGAGCCAATGCCCTCCAAGAAATAACGTTCGGCGTGATACCGCAGGTCATGCCGTTATGGATATCCTATTCACTGTACCGTTTTGAGGCAAATGTGCGCTCGGCAACGGTTTTGGGAATGGTAGGTGGAGGAGGCATCGGGATGGTTTTGTGGGAACTGATCAGGAGCTTCAATTACACGAGCACCTGCGCGGTGCTGCTCGTCATCATCATCGTTGTCAGTTGTCTCGACATGGCCTCAGAGAAACTGCGTAAAGCATTCATCTAATCAGCGGTATCCGAGGAACAGGCGAAGGAGTGCAGAATGCCGATTGACCCCTATTTCAGCAGGACGGAAACCGGCGATACCGCCTTTGCAGTCGAGGGTGCGACGGTAAAATTCGGTTCCGGCGTGTTGTCGGAAATCGGAGATGATGCACGGAGTTTGGGAATGTCCCGCGTTGCGGTCTTCACCGATCGATGGGTCGCCAAGTTGAAACCGTTGGAGACAGTGGTCGACTCATTGCGCCGTGCCGGTATCGATGCGGTCGTCTACGATGAGGTTGCCGTGGAGCCGACGGATGCGTCGTTTCAGGCAGGCGCGCGTTTCACCAAGGAGGGCAGGTATGATGGTTTTGTTTCAGTCGGCGGCGGATCCGTCATTGACACCTGCAAGGCCGCAAACCTCTACTCGACCTATCCCGACGACATGATGGCCTATGTCAATGCCCCGATTGGCGCCGCCAAAGTCGTTCCCGGTCCGCTGAAACCGCACATCGCCTGCCCAACCACATTTGGCACGGCCAGTGAGTGTACCGGCCATGCCATTTGCGACTTTCCGGAAATGGGGGCAAAGTCAGGCATTGTATCCAAACGCCTCAAGCCCGTTCTGGGCCTCCTCGATCCAACGGTGCTCCATACCCTCCCTCCTTTCATCCTTGCCGCCAATGGATTTGACGTATTGACCCATGCCATCGAAAGTTTCACGGCGCGTCCCTATACGCACAGACCGAGACCCGATAGACCCGATCTCCGTCCCACCAGCCAGGGGGCAAATCCGTACAGTGACTTTTCCTGTCTGGCGGCCATTCGCATCGCGGGAAAATGGCTGGCGCAGGCGGTATTGGAGCCCTCCGACCTCGATCTTCGAGAACCCCTGATGTTTGCGGGAATGCTTGCGGGAATCGGTTTCAACAATGCCGGTTGTCACCTGCCCCACGGCATGTCCTACGCCGTCTCGGGCCTGGCCAGGAATTATTTCGCTCCGGGCTATCCCCAGGATCACCCGCTGGTCCCTCATGGAGTAGCCGTGGTCGTAAATGCGCCCGCTGCGTTTCGTTTTACGGGACCGACCTCCCCCGAACGCCATTTGCGTGCAGCCGAGGCACTTGGCATCGACATCCGGGAAGTGAAACCGGAAGACGCGGGATCCGTGCTGGCGGACTGGTTTGTAAAGATGATGCGAACGACCGGCATCCCCAACGGACTCTCCGGTGTCGGTTTTGACCACGGGGATGTCGCCGCGCTGACTGCCAAGGCAATGCCGCAAAGGCGGCTTCTTGACAATGCACCGCGGATGGTCGGCAAAGAGGACTTGGAACACCTGTTCCAGGGGGCGATCGCCTACTGGTGATAAGCGAGCAGAGACCATCAGCGGCCTCTTGATGCTTCTTGTCAGGAGAACTCTTTCTCGATCAATTCCGGAAGATCGCCCACACTGGGAATCACGTGGGTATGCCAGTATTTTCCCCAGTCGGTGACCGGCCGGGGACCGCTGAGCACGCCTACCACGCCGCGGCAACCCGCATTTTTGCCTTCCAGCATGTCAGCCGGCGTATCCCCGATCTTGATCACCTCGTGGACGCTCTGAATATTCAGCATGGTCATGGCGTAAAAGAGCATGAAGGGGGCCGGTCGGCCGATCTCTCCGGGAACATGCTCTACGTCCACGGCAATATCCACCAGACCATTCCTCACCCACCCCAGGCCGTCCATGAGGGCATCCGTGATGAGCCGGTGAAATCCCGTGTCCGTGGCCACCTTGATCCCGTGCTTGTGGCACCAGCGGAGCGTGTCGGTTGCCCCGGGAATGGCCTTGCACTGCTGGCGGTAATATTCGAGCATGATCTGTTGGTACCGGTCGAAGACCTTCCGGGCCTCTTCGTATGTATCCGGATCCTTGGTCTTCTCGAAATCTTCGATATCGATCTTCCTTCCCATCTGCCGGGCAATCAGGAACTGGTAGAGATGGATCTTGTTTGTTCCCATATGATAGAGGATTTCTTCCGGTGTGGCATTGAGCTTGTACTCCTGCGCTGCCTGGTAGAGACAGTCCCGCACCCCCGTATCGTCGTAGACCGTCGTTCCCGAAAGGTCAAACATCACCATACTGATTTTTCCCATGTTTTACTTCCTCCTGATATATTTTCCCCCTTTGAGGAATCGCTATGGGACGATCGCGACGCGAATCGCCTTTCCTGAACGGGCAAGATTCATCGCCTGGTTGATCTCCGCGAGGGGAAACCGCCCGATGACGAGTTTCTCAAAAGGAAAAGTCCCTCTTGTCTGTGCTAGAAAATCAATCCCCCATTGGAGATGCCGCGTATCATAGTTATGCACTCCCCGAATCGTGAGACACCGAAACACGATGTCGGAAACATCGAACGTGGCGGTTGCTCCGGGAAACGTATTGCCATGCTCAATCTATCGGCCGCCCATTCGCAAACACTTCAATCCGACGGGGACAATGCTCGGGGCAATGGCGACATCCATGGCTGCATCAACACCGAAACCGGCGGTAAGGTCGCGGACCGCGCCGACGAGATCCTCATCCCTCATCCCCGCGGTATTGATCGTGTCCGTCGCGCCGAACTTCCTGATCGCCTCGAGGCGATGAGCCAGGATGTCCGTCACGATGATTCTCCTGCATCCATAGTGTTTTGCCAGGGCAGCCGCATAAAATCCCAGGGCGCCGGCGCCCTGGATCAGGACGTTCTCAAAGGGCTTCAGATCGGCGGCTTCCCATCCTGCCACAACTGTTGCCAGGGCACAATTGGCCGGCGCCGCCTCTGCGTCGGTCAGTTCATCCGGCACCTTGACGACACAGGTACCGGGGGTGATGTAGCAGTATTCGGCGAAACCTCCCGTGAAATGGGGATAATCGTCGCAGCAGTCATGCCCGTACTTCTTCAGATTCAGGCATTTCATCATCAGTCCCTTTTCCCGGCAATAATAGCACTTCCCGCAATTGTCCATGATGGTCCACGTGATTCGATCCCCTGCCTTCAGCGTCCGATTCCCCGAATCGGAGACCACCCCCACGCCAAGTTTTACAATCCTTCCTACGATTTCATGGCCGAGAATCATGGGGACCGGGGCTTTCTTCTTCCCCGACCATGCCAGGATGTCCGAACCGCATATCGTGCAACAGGACACCCTGACCAGCATGGCCCCTTGCGCCACCCGGGGTAACGGATACTCCCGGATTTCCAAATCTCCATTGATTTTCGTCATAACAGCCGCTCTTGCCATTTTTGCCGCCATACAATCTCCATTGTTGGGAATTAGAATCAGGCAATCCGATTGAGGGCATTGAGGGGGATCATGCCGCTGTCTGGATCAGCCTGAGTTTTTTTGCCCGATCGAGAAACGGTCCGTCAACCATGATGTGTTCCGGAATGATGACCTCCGCATCGGCCAACTCCGCGTCCATTTCCGCAACCGATACGATGGCGATCTTCCAATCGGAGGGAAACAGTTCCGTGATCTTTTTTTTCGAGTTGTCCGTGAAATCTCCGATGATCACTACCGCCTTGATAAGGTTACGCGCCATGGGAAAGCCCATGCGCCCCAAGCCAATGAATCCGATTCGCATGCTTCATCTCCTCCGGTAAGAATGTGCTTGATTGCTTCCGCACGGAGCAACCCAGATTCGCTTAACCGACAACTGTGACGTGATGATGACATTCGAATAAAGTTTGCGTGAAAAGATCCAGCCAGGGCTATCAGCTCCGGGAGACTGTCCGATTCTTCAGAACAGGTGAAGATCAAAACCCATACACCGCATAAAAGATTCCACTTGTTCCCAAGGAGTGATACGGGAAAAAAATTCACAGCGACTTCATCCAAGCGTCATCATCCGGTCACATGAACCGGCTAAGTCCCGTTAAAAGTTTTCAGTATCTCCCACGTTTGGGATGATGGTTGCGGGGAACATTGCGGGGAAAGGTCTCTATGAGCAGAAATGAAAGCAGCGTCTGTTTGGCCATGGCGCCGAGCCGCCTTCCGGAAGAGGAGGTTCTCTCCACCCGGGAAGGAATGGAAAAATTGAATGTTTATAAATTGTTCGGGGTCGACGTGGCGGACCTTCCCTTTTCCCTGCATGACACCACCGCCGGGAGCGAAACGGAGTTGCAGGCCGTTGTGATCGGGAAAAAGGAAGAGGTTGACCTGCCGATCACCATCGTCCAATCCCATTACTTTGCCAATATTGTCAGGCGAAGGGCGGCGGGCGAATTGCCGGACCGGGCCATGACCGATCTCGAACGGTACCTCCAGGAGAATGCCGACGGGGTATGGGAAAACAGTTGGGTCCGCTTCCCAAGGGAACTGCTCGGCCCCTTCGCCCGACGGGTCTTCGAGAAGGATCTCCTGGCCGACAAGGGCGACCCGGCCCGGGGGGAACGGACCGACCTTGCCAATTTCATCTTCCTTCAGGAGGGGAGAGAGTACATCCGCATTCCGATCAGCTATCTCCTTAAGATCGCTCTGGCCGAGGCGATCGACGGAGAGCCGCCGCTCATCGCCGGGACGGGCCAGACGCTGATGAACCACTTTCTCAGCGACAACACCTCGCCGGAGGTCTGCTCCTTCCATGTCTCATCCCTCTCTCCCGGGACCCAAATGGGACGGGAGGTGGCCAGGGAATCGGCAAAACGGTTTCTGCTGACGCAGTTGCTGACCCTCTACGCCAACAGCCGTTTCGGCCTTGCCGAGAGCGGCCAGAGGGCGTTGGTCTTCTACTCGCCCCATCCGCCGATCCGGCAGAAAAAGCTGAACGCCTGCATCTCCGATGCCTTTTACCGGGAACTTTTCATGAATCCCTGTCTCTCGGGTTGGAACCGCGGGGAGGTGAAGCAGGAATACATGCATCTCTGCCACCGGGTCCTGAGCCGCAGCCAGCTCAATGCGCTGGGGAAGCTCCGCGAGGCGGGCATCATCAACCGGAATCTCGTGGTGCTGCCGAACACCTCCAACATCAGCCTGGCCAACAACGGGACCCACGTCAGCCTCGGCAGCCGCAAACTCACCGATCTACTGAAGGATCCGGCCTCCGGATTCGACAGCCGGCACGAGAAATATCTGGGAGATCTGGTCATCAAGATCCATGAGCATTTCCTGCCCCTTTTGGTCGGCACTTACAGCGCCACTCCCTACCGGCTCGATTTTTCGGAATTCCACCCCGAAAGCATTCTCGGATTTCTGCCCCACGAACTCGATTTCACCCACTTGCGCATGCTCTGGAGGCGCTGGCAGAAAAAGGCCGACATCAATCTCTTCGGAAAGACCGTGACCCCCTTCGGTCCTCCCTGGCTCGACCGGGCGATCAGCGCCCTTTTTCGGCTCCGCGGCGATTTTATCCCCGATTTTCGGCTGATCGATTACCTGGTGGCCCTGAGGAGCACGGAGAAGAGCCCGGCCCTGGATGGAACGCCTCAAAACCATGACCGGTTGAAACGGGATCTCACCGAATTGGGCGTCTTCGACAAAAGGATGTCTCTCTATCTGTTCAACAAGCTGCGTGAATTCGCGGCCATGGGATTTTCCGGTTTCGAGGGCCGCACCTACAGCCTCTTCTTCAGCCTGGAAGGGGATATGGCCAGGGCCGTGGATCTGCAAAACCTCCTCACGGCCCTGGCCTTCAAATATATTGCCGAAGAGAGCGTCGCCCACGCCGATATCCCCGACGATCCCTTTGTCGAGAGCGAGCGGCGGCAGATCATCTTCGGGCAGGCCGTGGGCATCCCCACCTTCTTCATCCGCAAGGATTCTGGGAACCGGTTCCTGCGGCGGATCGTGGAAAAAACGGAGCGGGTGAGGTCCAGCCGGCGCTACCCCGGGTATCTGCGGGTCCACCACCGGGAGTATTGCCGGGCCCTCGTTCGCACCATCAAGGAGGATGGGGCGGAGCTGATCGAACTCCTCCGGATGTCCGCAACGATCGAGGATCTCGAAAAAAGAATCGAGGAGCCGGAGCGCTGTTCCGCAGGGGGAAAACTGACCCGGGCCATCCTGGAAAAGGCCAAGGCCCGTTCCCCGATGGAGATGCAGGCCGGCGACTTCAACCGGACCGCCGAGAACTACTACCGCACCGACCTGAGGATCAGCCATGCCCTGGAAGGAGTCAGATTTCTGGAGGAGGATCTAAGACGCATCGCCTCGACCCCGTGCAGCGAACGGCAGGGGGTTCGCAACCTACTCCGTTCGATCGGCGGGAACCGGCCGATCTCCGAATGGTTCAGGCAGGTTCTGCAGGACGAACATGCCTCGCCCGAACTCCTGCAAAAGCTGATCGCCCTCCTGATCATCACAGTCGCCTTCGATCGGCGCGAGGCCGAGCGCCCGCCCTTGCAGGCCGCTGGCGGTAGAAACCAGCGCGTCCTCCGCGCGTGAAAAGGGGGGAGATTTGGACATGACGATGCAGCAGGAGGGAAATCGCTTTTTATCTCTGGATGGCCAGCAGCGGCGACAGGGCATTCGGCGTCAAGAAAGAGATAACCTCTGCGATGACATCCAGCGGGCCTTTGAGGATGTTCGAAACCATCCCTCTTTCGCCCTGATCGGAGGAGTGTTCCTCCATGAAAGGCGAGGCCGAAGCGGATATCGGAGAGATCTTTTTCTCCCGGGAGTGAGCGGTCCCCGTTCGGTGGCGCTGCCCCGCAACAATACTCACTGAATTTCAAAGAGAGGAATCGTTTTAGCTGGCGGAAGGTTCCCTGAAGAGGAACCGGGTCAGATGGAGGTTGTGGCTGAATGCTTCTTCCGGCGGCAGTTCCCCTTCCCAACCGTGAATGATCAGCGGCACGTCCGCCTCATGCAGGGAGCCGTGGGCGCGGTAGGTTGCGGGCAACTCCTCTTTCGTCTTTTCCAGGTCGCCGAAGACGGTCTCGCGGTCGCCGAGGACCATCAGATCGCCCACATACTCCCGCGGAAGCCGGAATTGCCGCACGGCCTCCTCGCGGCTGAGAACGCACTCGACACCTTCGAGGTCCCGGCAGACGTCCCGAACCGGTTGCAGGTCAGCGGGCCGGTTGACCCAAACCCACGCTGAGCCGGCGAAGTTGCGGTGATGTCGGATGTAATAGTCCCGCTCGGGGGAAAGGGCAAACCGCACCGGAATGTCCTGTTCGGAACAGGCCCGGGCCAAGTCCCAGCATCGTCTCTTCTCGTTCATACCATGATCCGCAGTGATGAAGAAGGCCGCATCCGGGGCCGCTTCTTTTGCTTCACCGATGAGTGCGTCAATCCGCGAGAGATGGACTTTGGATCCTTCCTCTTCCGGCGCCCACCGGTGCATGGGATAATCCGTCGTATGGATGTAGATAACCCCGAGATCGGGCCGGGTCCGGAGCAAGTCGATCGCAACCTGCCAGAGCCACTCGTTGATCTCTCCGGAATAGATGTCGGGGGGCACTCCATAACGGGCAATGCATTCGGTAGAGGGAACTTCGGCCGAGATTGCGATCTCCGTGTCCTTATGGAACAGCTCCACGGTTTTTCGCTTCGACGAGAGGAGCGCTCCCCGTACACCGTGCCTCCTGGCGCGCTGAAACAGTGTCTCGGTCCGGATCAGATCCGCCGAGTTCATATACTCCGCCTGTCCGGAGGCGGGATCGAAGTAGGAATTGGAGGAGATCCCGTGTTCATCGGGCCAGGCGCCGCAGCAGACCGAGACATTGTTGATATTGGTAACCGTCGGCATAACCGCCCGGACGGTGCGGTAAAACCCCTCGCGACTCATCCCTCGTAAGACAGGCATCGGACTCTTCTCAAAATAATCCATCCCCATGCCATCCATCAGGGCAACGACCAGCCGTTGCTTGGTTTCAACCATTTTTTCCCCTCCTCAAAAAAACGGTGCGGCAAAGCCACCGGGTCAGATCAAAATTCATCATGAAGGTTTCAGAAGAAGGTCCGATTCCCTCCGCGCCATAGAGGATCAGCGGAATGTCTTCCTCATGGAGCGACCCATGATTCCGATACCCCGGCCTGAGGTCTTCGACCGGGGCATCGAGGTCTCCAAAGACGGCATTCCGATCGGCTATCACAACCAGATCCCCAATCCGCTCCGGCATCAGGTGAAAACGGACCGCCGCCTCCCGCCGTGAAAGCACATCCTCCACACCGACCAACCCGTGGAGAAACTTCTCAACCGCCGCACATTCTCGCGCTGAATGAAGATAAGCGTAGGAGACCCCTCCAAAACCTCGGTGATGAACGACCAGGCGATCGGCTACCGGGGAGACGACGAAACGGAGCCCGATACTGTGGCCGGCGCATATTTTTCGAAGATCGAGGCAATGTGTCTTGAAATTCATGCCGTGATCGGCGGTGATCAGAAAGAGGGCATCCGGAGCCGCCGCCCGCGCCTGCTCCAGCATCTCATCCAGCATGGTCATGTGTGCGAGAGACTGGTTTTCGTCCGGTCCCCACATGTGCATGGGATAATCCGTTGTCTGAATGTATACCAAACCGATGTCGGGCCTTGTTTTCAGAAGGTCGACGGCGATAGTCCAGAGCCATTCGTTCACCTCCGTGCTGTACATGGGGGGCGGGGCTCCGTATCGAGAGACCGTTTCCGGCGTCGGCTCTTCCGCGGCCACCGCAAACACCGTGTCCTTGCCGAGGAGTTTAAGGGTTTTCGCCTTGCAGGTGAGAAGGGCGGAGCGGCCGCCGGCCTCGTCGAAACGCTGAAAAATGGTCGGGGTCATGATGAAGCCACGATTCTCCAGGAATCGGGCCGTTCCCGATGCTTCGTCGAAATAGCAGTTCGTCGTCACCCCGTGTTCGGAGGGCCAGGCGGCGCAGCAAACGGAGATCGTGTTGGCATTCGTGAGCGTCGGGAAAACCGCCCGCCCCCGTTTCGCCATACCCTCTGCCGCCATTCTCTTCATGGTCGGCAACCGGCTCCGTTCGTAGTAATCGTACCCGAATCCGTCGTAGAGGCAGATGACGGCGCGTTGCGGTTTTCGAAGATTCATCAGGGTTATCCCACCTTTCCGGTGATGAAATCGCGCACCTGTTCGTTTTCCGAGTGTGTGAAGATGCGTTCGGTCGTATCCTGTTCGAGTGATTGCCCGTCGGACAGAAAAAGAGACTGGTCGGAGATCCGGCGGGCCTGAGCCAGGTTATGCGTCACGATGACGATGGGTAGTTGCGGTTTCAAAGCCATAATCAATTCCTCGATCCGCCCCGTCGATACCGGGTCGAGGGCGGAACAAGGCTCGTCCATCAGGATGGCCTCGGGATCGTTGGCCAGAGCCCTGGCGATGCAGAGCCGCTGGAGCTGGCCGACGGACAACCGGGAGGCCGGATCCGACAACCGGTCCTTCACCTCGTTCCAGAGGCCGACCTTCTCGATGCAGTTTCGCACAATCTCGTCCTTGGTCCGTCCGTTCCAGTTCTTGTGAAAGCGAACCCCGAAGAGCACGTTCTCCGCGATCGACATCGGAAAGGCCACGGGTTTCTGGTGCACCATACAGATCCGTTTGCGGACGATTCTTGCATCGGTTCCGTTTCCGTATAGCCGCTTCCCCTTGAAGTGTATATCACCGGAAGTGACGCGGGCATCCCGCGTGAGTTCGAGGGTGCGATTCATGGTGCGCAACAGGGTTGATTTTCCGGACCCCGAAGGGCCGACGATCGCAAGGACCTGACGGTCCAGGGCCATCGCGTTAACCCCCCGGAGGACCGATCTGCCGTTAAAGGTGACGGAAAGGTTGCGGATATCAAAGATCCTTGCCCCATGAACAGAAGCTTCTCGTCCCCCTTCACGGGCTTGGGAATATGTCATTTCCATTGGGATGATCATTGGGTAGAGCCGCCTCCGAGCCGGCGAAGGAGCATGGCGCTCGCATTGAAGATCAGAAGCCCCGCGATCAGGACGAGGGCCGTACCAAAGGCCTGATCGAAAGAGATGGCCTCCGAAACCAGATTGTAGAGATGGGTGGGCAGCGTCATCACGGGCCGGTCGAGGCCCACCCCTCCCTTCGAGAAGTAGATGCTTGCCGTAAAGAGCACCGGGGCCGCCGATCCAACCGCGTGGCCCACGGCGAGCACAATGCCCGCCACGATGCCCCTCCAAGCCTTTCGCAGCAGAACCCGGCGAACGAGGTAGAGGCGCGTGACTCCCAGGGAGAGGCCCATTTCCCGGTAGGCGTCATCGACGGAGCGGAGGGATTCCTGTACGGCGATCAGCAGGATGGGAAACATGATGAGGGCGAGGACCAGGCCGCCGGCGATAAGGGATATGCCGAACTTGAGGAAGACGACGAGAAAGGCGTATCCGAAGAGTCCGTAGATGATGGACGGCACCGCCGCCAGACACTCGACGAGAAAGCGAACGATCTGGTTGAGTCGTTGTAAATGTCCGTATTCAGAGAGGTAGAGGCCTCCTCCCAGGGCCAGCGGAAAGGCGACGGAAAGCCCGATCGATGCCAGCGCGAGAGAACCCTCCACTGCCGGCCAGATTCCACCCTCGGTTCCCAGCGGAGTCCCTTTGGGGTAGTCCACCAGAAAGTTCCAGGAAATGAATTGGATCCCTTCCATGATCAGGTAGCCGATGATCGAGACGGGCAGCAACAAACCGATACAGCCGCAGAACCACAGAACGGCCCGAGATAAGCGGTCCCTGAGGAGGGCGAACCGATAGATCTCAGAACCTGTCATGTTTGCTGATGGCGATGGTGTCGCCGTTTCATGCATGCGAGCGCTCCAGGAAGCGGTGCTTCAGGGTCCAGATGATTGCATTGATGCCCAAAACGACGATCAGCAGGATGAACCCCGACGCGAAGAGGGCCTGATACTTGGCGGAATGAACGACTGTTTCTCCAAGCTCCGTGGCCAGGAGTGCGGTAAGCGGCTGGCCGCGGTCCAGCAGGGAATGGGGGACCGCAACCGTGTTGCCGGCCAGCATCAGAACGGCGAGCGTCTCCCCCAGAGCCCTGGCCAATCCCAGCGCAACCGCCGCAAAGAGCCCGGGGAGCGCCTTGCGAAACAGGACCCTGCGCATGACATAAAGCTGTGTGACACCGAGTCCGTAGGCCATCTCCCGGAGGTCTTGGGCGACGCTCCGGAAGGCTTCCGCGGCGGTGCTGGCTACAAAGGGAAGGACCATAACGGCCAGGATCAACCCCGCAATGAGCAGACATTCCCCGGCAGGCATATCAAACCATGTCTCGAAGTTTCGCACGAGGGTGACGTAGCCGAAGAACCCATAGACGACCGCGGGGATGCCGGCAAGGAGTTCAAGGGCGGGCTGCATCACCTGCTGGACCCATCGGGGGGCGACCTCGGAAAGGAAGAGTCCGATTCCAAAGCCCAGAGGGATCGCCAAGGCCAGACTCAGGCCGGTGACGACCAGGGTCGATATCCACGCATGGAAAATGCCGTGGCTCGGCGGCGTTGCCATGGGCGCCCAGGGTTCGCGTATCAGGAAATCGAACAGGTTCATCGCAAAGCCTGATCCGAGCGACGATTCCCTGAGCACAAAAACGATCATCAATAACAGAAACGACACGCCCGTCCCAAGGGCGAGGAACGAAAGCACTTTGACCGCGGCATCACTCCAGTAAAGGGTCTTCGAAAGAAGAGGTCGAGTCATCGGAGCGTCTTTACCGGAACGTATCCATGTTCTTGAACGATCTTCTGCCCGTCGTTCAGGACGTAATCGATAAACTTCTGCACGGTTGGTTCCGGCGTCCCGGTGACCAGAAGGAGGAGGGGACGCGATATCCGGTACTTCCCATTGATCACATTTTCATTCGTCGGGGCGACCCCTTCATACTTGAAAATCTTGAGCTTTGAGCTCTCTTGTGCCATCACCGAGGAGAGATAGCCGATGGCGCTGGTATTGGTTTCCAGCTTCTTCAGATTGGCCCCCTGCGAGGGCACCTGGATCGCGCCGGGAGAGAAGTTCTTCTCTTTCAAGATCATCGCCTTGACGATTTCGGTGGAACCTCCGGCAGCATCGCGCATCTGGACCAGGATCGGTTTGTTGGGAAGCGAGGGATCGATTTCCTTGAAGGTTTTTGCCTCTCCGGAGAAGATCCGGGCGATCTCTTCGCGGGTCAAATTGTTTTTCTTGGCGAGAGGATTTTTCTTGTTGACGGCAAAGGCCAGACAATCCTTGCTGACCAGAAACTCCTTGTACTGGCCGAGCTGGGTCTTTTCCGCGTCTTTCAGATCGCGGGAAGACATTCCGATGTTGACCGTCCCATCCATAACCGCTTTAATTCCGAATCCTGATCCTCCTCCGGTGACATAGATCAGGATTCGCGATTTGGGGAAAGAGGGGTCTACCTTATCCCACGTCTCATACTTTTCCATGAATTGACTCGCGCCGTCAGCGATCACGGGAAGAAGCGTCGTGGATCCACCGATACGCAGGGTTCCATTAAAGCTTTTCGTTTCCTGGGCGCCTGCCGATGGGATCAAGGGGAGAGACAAAAACAGCGCAACCAACAGCATTCTGAGGTGTTTCATACAGAGCCTCCTTAGACAGGGGATGTTTTACAACAACGACCAGACACGTTGTCCAGACATGGGCATTGAAACACAGAAATGTTACGTCCCTGTGTCGTCTTTATGAAGATTCCGTGATGGAGAGGGGTGAATGAAAAAAGGGCCAAGGCACACCGGTGGGGGTGGCCCGGACGGGCCCTCTCTGCGGTAAGCGCGCTATCCTTCGTCCGTTCTGAAGAATTGAATGGTATCCCGAAGCTGGTAGGCCTGGCCGGAGAGTTCTTCGGCCGTGGCGGAGAGCTCATCCGATGCCGACGAGTTCTGCCGGATCACGGCGTGAATCTGTTGGACGGCCGCGGTGCGGAGCATAGTTCCGTCCAGTTGCCGAAGACAGATGATTACGATGACTGTCTATTCATCATTCTTCACTTCCCGCGTTATCTCAAAGAGCGTCGGTTCTCGATACCGATGCAGGTCGGATCGTCTACACCTTCTCGTCGATTGCCTCATAGAAGATGTCCATCAGGTTCGGATGCGTTGTAGATCGTGTTCCAAGGAGATCCCGGATCGTGATTCATCCCGCCCGTTTGACCGTTTCCCCGCTGCCGTCCAGTAAAACCTCCCCGATCTTTTGCGAGAGTCTCGATATATCGAAGGGCTTCTGGATGAACCCCCGGCAGCCCTGCTCCAGGATTTCCCGGGCCTGGCCGTTGAGGCTGTAACCGCTGGACAGGATAACCCTGACGGTGGGTTCGATCTCTTTCAAGGCTTCGAATGTTTCTCTGCCCGTCATTCCGGGCATGATCATGTCCAGAATCACGACGGAGATCTCCGCCTTCCGCTTTTTGAATATCGCCATTCCTTCCATGCCGTTGTTCGCCGTCAACACGCGGTAACCAACTCTTTCAAGCAACTCCCCCGTCACCTGGGCATTCGACTCTTCGTCATCGATGAGCAGAATGGTTTCATGACCCCGTCTGAGCTGATGGCGAGGTTTGATCTCGCGGAATTTCTGCTTGTTCGACGCCGGCAGATGGATGGTCACGGTCGTCCCTTTCCCGATTTCGCTGTAGACCTTGATGACGCCGCCGTGGCTCTTGATGATGCCGTACGCGGAAGCCATGCCGAGGCCTGTTCCCCGGCCCCGCTCCTTGGTTGTGAAAAAGGGTTCGAACACCCGGTGTTGGGTTTCCGCGTCCATACCGACCCCGGTGTCCGTAACGGAGACTTTTACAAAGAGTCCCGGTTTGATATTGTAGGTCTTGAGGAAGGGTTGATCCAGCATGATGTTTTCTGTGTCGATGTACAGATCACCCCCCTCGGGCATCGCCTGCCAGGCGTTGATATAGAGGTTCAGCAGGACATGCTCGATCTGGCTGGCATCGACCTCGACGGTCTCGATCGGCTCCGCATACCTGCCGTGCACCTTGATCTCCTTGCGTGTGCGACCGAAGATCCTGACGCTTTTTCGGACGAGGTCGTTGATATCGATGGGTCTGACCTCGTACTTTCCCCCTTTGGCAAACCCCAGCAGTTTCTTTGTGAGGTCCGCGCCGCTTTGAATCTGCTGTTCGATGCTTCTGACCATTTCGTAATGGGGATGCTGCGGCTGCAAGTCGAAAAGCATCAGGGAGGCGTAGCCCTGGATTCCGGTCAGGAGATTGTTGAAGTCGTGGGCGATCCCGCCGGCGAGGGTTCCGATCGCCTCCATCTTTTGTGAATGGCGCAACTGGTCTTCCATCTTCTTTTTTTCTGTGATGTCCCGGAGCAGAAAGATGGTCCCCAGCCGTTGTCGATCTTCGCCGATCAGCAGGGAAGCGGAGATGTCGACATGCAATGGATCTCCGTCTTTCCTTTTCAAAACCATCTCCAGATTTTCCAACTCCCCTTCGGTTTCCAGATCGGCCATGATATCGTTCGTTCGTCCCGGTTCGTCGCTGAACAAGGTCCGGATGTCTACCTCCAGCAGTTCGGAGAGGTTGCAACCCAACAGCAGCCCGGCGTTGGAAGAGGCCAGGCGGATCATCCCGAGGGGGTCGGTGGCGACCATGAAAATGGAAACGTTTCTACGAAGACTTTTGAACAGTTGTGTCAGCTTGAGATCGATAGGGGCGTCCAGGGAGGACCCGGACCGCGAATCCGGAAGGTAGTCCCGTTTGCAGGCTATGACGACGCCCTCCTGCGAGGCGTCCATGTGGGTGTTGGTGCCGGTATACATATTCAAACCTTTCCTTTCCATAATTTTCTTTGTTAAGGGCCTTTCGGTTGCCTTGGTCCGGATCGGCCTTGTCCGCCAGCAGGTCGTCCTGAAAGATCCGTCGAGCGAAATACCCCAGCAGGGCCATCGGAAAACGGACCCAACTGTTTTCCCAGACGCCGTCGGCATTTTCGTCCAGATACCTCTCCAGGTCTGTCATGGTCCGGGTGGGCAGCTCGCCGGAGGCCGTCCTTTTGATGATGTTGGCAAAATAGTGCGACCGGATGATTGTGAGGGGGAGGTCGACATTTTCTTTTTTGCCGACCACCACGGCCTGCAGCTCCGCTTCGCTCCCGGCGGTTGTGTCGCCTATGGAAAACGGGAGGTCTTCGATGCTGATTCCGAAGAGCTTGTATACGTTGAGCTTTTCTATGACCGCCCTTTGAGAGTGGATCTTTTCGCCGTCAAGGCGGCACGGGGACAGGGACAAGCAAAGGGCTGTTTCGGATCTGCTCATCGATAGACTCCTGAATAAGGATGTTTCATTTTCGTAGTCCCGGAAATGCGGGGCCGACCTGTTTCCCGGAATATCCTTTAGCGGATTATTGTGACCGGTTGATGACGTTTTCGTTAAATATGGAGGCAACTGAATATCTTCACAATATCGTCACGATTTTGTCATATTCCCTTCACATTTTGATGATTTGATGTTGGCGCTTCACAAACCGGGGGAAATCTGGTTGATGTCGGAAATATCGAAACCGTCAGGAGGCGCCCCATGGCCAGTCAGCATTTACAGATCAAAACGAAAACAGGATTTTCCGTTGCCGTTGAATATCTGGAGAGCCTGATAGAATGTCTCAAGCGGGGAACTATTTTCCTCGCGCATGACGGGAAGTCCATCCTGCTCAAACCCCGGACACCGATCAGCATGGATCTGGAGGCCGAGGCCAAGCCGGACCATGCGATCAGTAAGGAAAAAATCGTCCTCAAACTCCAATGGGAGATCCGGGAAACCTGGCCGCGAGGGGAAGAGATATTTTCGATTGCCGGCCCGGATTTGGCGGACGGCGAGCATCGGGATCCGCCGCTTTCACCCCGCAAAAGCGGCGGAGCAGAACGGGGAGCATTCGAAAACCAACCGGATGCGGGCGACACCCGGAAGGACAAGGCGTCACCTGAAGCGATCCGGAAGAAAGCCGCAAGGCGAGGCGCGAAGCAGTCGAAGCTATTCGTGCGGAAAAAGCCCTGATGAACGATAGCGTTTCTCCGGAATGTGGAAACGGATTGGCCCTGTTTGGCCATTGCCGGTTTAAATATCAATTCAGCAAAGGGGAGACAGCATGGCAACTCAACATTTGAAGGTCAAATCCAAAGAGACATTGGGGAATGTGATCAACCAGTTGGAGCACCTGGTCGCCTCCCTCAAAAAGGGCAGGTTCTGCATCCGCAAGAATGATGAGGTCGTCACGTTGAAACCGACGGATCCGGTCGCTTTCGATCTGGAAGCGGAGGCCAGGCTGGGAAAAGAGAGCCTGCGGGAAAAGCTCATTATCGTTCTGAAATGGAAAAAAGGCGAACAGGCGCCGCTGAATGGCGACCGCTTCACCATTACCCCATCATGAGCCGAAGTCCGAAATCTGAAAAGGGACATACTTTCTGGATCATCCTCAGGCTTTTTGTTCTATCTCTCATCGGCGCACCTGGGTTCCGGAGATGCTTGAACAAGGATTGGCCGCGGATGATCAGGATAGACCGCGATATGAAAGGAGGTCATGGTGCAAAAAACCTATATTCTGGATACCAACATTCTTTTGCACAACCCCCAGGCGATCCATGCGTTTGAAGACAATGATGTGGTGATTCCGCTGGCGGTCATCGAGGAGATCGATCATCAGAAGAGACGCCAGGATGAGATCGGTAAAAACGCCAGGGAGGTTTCGAGGTCCCTGGACGAACTTCGCGAAAAGGGCAGTCTTGCCGAAGGTGTCGTCTCTCCCGGCGGGGGCACGGTCCGGATCGAGGTGAATCACGGTTCCATCGATAAGCTGCCGAAAGGGCTCGATTGGAGCAAACACGACAACAGGATACTGGCCGTAACCTATCAGCTCCATCAGGAAAAGGAAAATGTCCATCTGGTAACCAAGGATCTGAATCTCCGCATAAAAGCTGATGTGATCGGAATCCCGTCGGAAGATTTTTATAAGGACAAGGTTCAGTTTGACTCGTTGTATAGCGGGGTTGGAACGGAGGCCGTCACGGAAGAGCAGTTGGACTGCTTTTATCGAAACAAGAAACTGGTTATGAACGAGGAATGGGTGGGGCATCCCAATCAGTTTTTCATTTTAAGGAATCCTGGCAACCCTTCTCAGTCGGCTCTCAGCCGGCACCAAAATGGCCATACGCTTGTGCCGCTGATTCATGCCGATGTAGAGTGTTTTGGGATCAGGGCACGTAACAAGGAGCAGCGATTTGCGATGGAATTGCTTCTAAATGACCAAATCGGGGCCGTAACCCTCGTGGGAAGGGCCGGGACTGGGAAGACCCTGCTGGCGATTGCCGTGGGATTGCAGAAGGTGCTTGACGAAAAGACCTACTCGCGTCTGTTGATTACCAGGCCCATCGTACCGGTTGGCAACGATATCGGCTTTCTCCCGGGCGACAAGGATGAAAAGCTGCGGCCCTGGATGCAGCCCATCTTTGACAACATCGAGCATATCTTCAGCAATTCTCAGGAGCCCAGGGAAAACCGCTCCAGACTTTCCGTGGCGGGGAAAAGCTGCCGGGAGGCGGATGGGGGGGATCGGATCAAGTCCCTTAGAATCGTTGAGCACCTGATTGAGTGTGGGGTCATGGAAATGGAACCGCTGACCTACATCCGGGGGAGGAGCATACCCAGGCAGTTCATCATCTGCGACGAGGCGCAAAATCTCAGCCCGCAGATGATCAAAACGATCGTTACTCGGATCGGGGAGGGATCGAAGGTTGTATTTACCGGCGATCCGGAGCAGATCGATCACCCCTATCTGGATGCAAGCAGCAACGGTTTGACCTACTTCGTGGAGAAATTTAAAGGTGAAGCCGTTGCCGGCCATGTGACCCTCTGCAAAGGGGAGCGCTCCGCGCTGGCTGAATTGGGTGCACGGATATTGTGAGAGCCGGCGCGGCGCATGGCATGGATCAACCGGTGCGGAGTGAAGTGGGCAAACCTTCGTAAAGACTGAGAGGATGGTTGTGCAAATCTATCCAGCGCACGGAAGACCATTCCCTGCCGATGTGATCCGGAAGATCTTGCGATGAAATGGGGAAAGCCATCTGAGATGAACAGCCGTGGAGGAAAAGCATGGACAAAACTTTCCGCAATCAAGTACGTAACGCGAGGAAATCAATCAAGACCAAGGAAAAACCAGTAGACGGCATTGAAACCCCACAGAAAGAGCCGGCTGCGGTCGTTATGACGAAAGCAGAGATCGATCTCATGGATCCTTCCCTTTATGTTAACCGCGAACTCTCCTGGCTGGAGTTCAATCGGCGGGTTCTCGAAGAGGCGCAGGACCCACTTACCCCGGCCCTCGATAAACTCAAATTTGCCTCCATCTTCAGTTCGAACCTGGATGAGTATTTCATGGTCCGCGTGGGTGGGCTCTCCCAAATTCTGGAATCGGACCTCGAACATATGGACCCCAGCGGCCGTACGCTCCGTCAGGAACTCAACGATATCGCCGCCAAGGCACGTGAGCTGGTTGATGAGCAGTATCGATGCATTATGAATGAAATCCTGCCTCAGTTGGAAAAGGCGGCCGATATATTCATCCATCGCATCGAGGAGCTCGACGCCAATGAGCAAAATCGACTCCGTACCTACTTTGAAGAGCAGGTATTCCCCATTCTGACGCCCTTTGCCGTCGATGCGGGTCACCCCTTTCCGTTCCTCGGCAATCTGCGCCTCAATATCATGGCCGTCTTCAAGGAACCAAGCAGAGCGAGGGTTACCAAAGCCTACGCCTTCGTGGAGGTGCCGTCCGTCGTACCCAGGCTTATCCCCGTACAGGTAAATGAGGGACAAGGGCATCACTTCGTCCTTATGGAAGCGCTCATTCGTCAGCATATCCAGCGGCTCTTTCCCGGGATGGATATTACCCACACCACCACGCTAAGGATCAGCAGGAGCCACGACTACGATCTCCATGACGATGAGGTGATGGATCTGATCCAGGCGGTAGAAGCCGAGCTGAGAGATCGCGCGAAGCAGATTGCCGTCCGGATCGAAATCGAACCCGGCGCACCAAAAAAAATTGTCAATTTGCTTTCACAGAAACTCCGCATCGATGAGCGCTTTATCTATGAAATCAATGGCCCCCTGAATATCTGCGATTTCATGGCGCTCTATGATCTTCCGGTGGATGCCTCCCATAAGGATCCGCCCTTCAACCCACGGATACCGCGGCGGTTTGCGGACGGCAGGGATATCTTTACCGTCATCCGCGAAGGCGACGTACTCCTGCACCATCCCTATGATTCCTTCGCCGTCGTGATGGATTTTATCAACAGCGCCGCCGACGATCCCGATGTGCTGGCGATCAAGCAGACCCTTTATCGGATCGGTAAAGATTCTCCGGTTATCGCCGCTTTACGGCGGGCTGCCGAGCGCGGCAAGCGAGTGACTGCGGTGATAGAGCTCAAGGCCCGCTTCGATGAGGAGTACAACATTGACTGGTCGCGGCAGATGCAGGAGTCTGGCGTCAACGCCGTCTTCGGTTTCGTCCGCTGGAAAACCCACTGCAAGGCGACCCTCGTCGTCCGCCGGGAGGGCAAACAATTGCGGCGTTACGTCCACGTATCCACAGGCAATTACAATACAGTAACCGCCAAATTATACACCGACATCGGACTGCTGACCTGTGATCCGGATTTCGGCAATGACGTTTCCTCGTTATTCAACGTTCTCACAGGGTTCAATTCCTGGACCAGCGGCGAGATGTTTACCAAGGCAACGGTGGCCTCCCTGTTCCATAAATTCATGCTCTCCCCGGTCACCACCCAGGAGACGATCCTTGGCCTTATCGATCGGGAAATAAAAAAATCGACACCGAAGTCGCCGGGACGCATCATCGCCAAGATGAACGCCCTCATAGACAAGGAAACGATCGGTAAACTTTATGAGGCCTCCTGCGCCGGCGTTCACATCGATCTCATCGTCCGGGGCATCTGTTGCCTCCGACCCGGCGTACCGGGAGTCAGTGAGAACATCCGCGTCATCAGCATCCTCGACCGCTTCCTTGAGCATTCACGAATTTATTACTTTCACAACAGTGGAAGTAATGAAATCTATTCGGGAAGTGCTGATTGGATGCCGCGCAATTTTAATAAACGGGCCGAAATCCTCTATCCGATCAATGACAGTGAGCTGAAATCCCGTATCATGGACGAAATTCTGCTGACCTACCTGAAGGACGATGTGAAAGCCCGCCTCATGCAACAGGATGGTTCCTATGTGCGGAGGGAACCAAAGGATCGGGAAAAACCGATCCGCAGCCAGAGCGAACTGATTACCATCGCCCGACAGGGCGGTTTGAAATCAGCGCCCTATGAAGAAAGTGTCAAGAAGATCGGCAAGAAGAAGGATTTTAAAACCAGAGGATAAGGAGGGGGCAGATTCGAGGCGGAGGGAGGAAGGACCTCGAACCTTACCTGTCTCTGTTTGGTTAGCCCCGGAAGATTTCGGAGTGGCAAGATGAAGAGAGAGAAAGTCCTGTTTGTCTGAAGTCTCCACTGGTCTTTTCCGGACCCGGCGCTTCTGACCGGCACGCTGGAGGAAAAGCTGAAAGCCATCCGGACGATCAGGAGTGATATCAAAAAGCGCGGTCAGGGATTGGGGTGCATCCTTCAATCCGTAGCGATGCGAAATCCTGCCCTTCTACCCTCCGGGTCCTCGGACTCTCGGGCGTCCCTCCGCAATGCCATTTCATGAAATTTTCACGGACCGGTCATCAACGCTTAACAATCCCCTGCTATGATACCCTAAAACAGTGAGGTATTCGAATGCAGCATCAGTACATCGAGCGTGAAAGCCGCAGGGTTCAAAATGAACAGTTGTTCGGCGACGCCGCCAT
>CAYSSF010000002.1:0-7939 GCA_964433455.1 uncultured Syntrophaceae bacterium | reverse complement strand
CTGGTTGTTCAAAAAACTGATCAGCGCCCGCGCCTCCAGCATCCTGGGTGATCTGAGCTACAGCGGGATGTTTTCCGAAAAGGTCGCAGGACGCCTGGGATTGTGCGCGGCATGGGGAATCGACCTTCGGGAATGTCTGGATCCCCCGGCGCGGCTGGACACCCTCCAGCAGGTCTTCGAGCGGAAGATCCGCTACTGGGAGTGCCGTCCGATGCCGAACGACCCCCAGGCGGTGGTTGCGCCCGCCGATGCCCGAATGCTGTGCGGTTCTTTTCGGGATACCTCCAGCCTCTTCATCAAGGGTAAATTTTTCGACTACGAGGATCTGTTCGGGCTCAACAAGGAGAGCTGGCTAAAGGCTTTCCGTCAGGGGGATTTTGCGATCTTCCGCCTGACGCCGGACAAGTACCACTACAACCATACCCCGGTGGCCGGAAAAGTAGTCGATTTTTATCAGGTCCCGGGCCTCTACCATGCCTGCAATCCCAACGCCGTCGTTTCGGTGGCTACCCCCTACTCCAAAAACAAACGGGTGGTGACCATCATCGATACGGATCTCCCCGGAGGGACCCAGATCGGACTGGTAGCCATGATCGAGGTCGTGGCCCTGATGATCGGCGACATCGTCCAGTGTTACAGCGAAAATCGATACGCCGACCCCGCGCCGGTCGGTTCGGGGATGCTCATTAAAAAAGGGGCTCCAAAGAGCCTTTTCCGCCCCGGCAGCAGCACGGTGGTCCTCGTTTTTCAGAAAGAGAGGGCCCGGTTTGCCGACGACATTACGGCCAACATGGCCTACGATGGGGCGGAAAGCATTTTTAGCCGGGGGTTCGATCAACCCCTTGTCGAGTCGGATGTCAAGGTGCGGTCGCTGATCGCCACCGCCGTCGTCCGGCAGAGGTTAACTTCTTGAATGGAACACCGCTAAAAGGAGGCAGAGATGGTCAACAAGAAGGTGCTGGAAAGCGTGAGAGGGCAACTCGTTCGGAGGATGGAGGATCTGCAGGATACGGTCAGCAGGACGGCCGTCCGGATGAAGTCGGCGCCGGACAATCTGGCGGACCTTCTCGACCAGGCGGCCACCGAGCATGACCGCGCTCTGGATCTGGCCATTCGGGTCAGGGAAAGCCGGCAGCTCCGCGAGATCCGGGAGACGATCCTGCACATCGACCGCGGTCAGTTCGGCGTTTGCGTCCGTTGCGGCAAGGGTATCTCGCCGAAGCGGCTTTTGCTGGCGCCGATGAGCTGTCTCTGCGCGCCCTGCAAGGAGAAGACGGAACTTCATCCGAATCACCGGGGCGGATACGATTACGATACGGAGTGTGAGAATTATGCAACCTGAAATCTTCGTTCTGATCCTGGGCGTTATTCTGGCCGGCCTTTTTTTCTGGGGATTCAGGACCCTGCCGGGGGAGAGGTGGCAGGTCATCGGGTGCCTCCTTTCCGGAAAGGGTCCGGACGGCGCATGGAAAGGCCTGAATCTGACCTATTACGGGTTCTTCAACGCCACCGCCTATCTGTCCGCCGCGCTTCTCTTCTTCATCCTCATGGGTTCTCTGTCCGTGCCGGTCTTCGGCGCCCTGGCCATGCTGACGGCGATCCTTACGATCTGCATGCCGGCATCAAAGTTGATCGCCTTCTGGGTCGAAGGAAAGGCGAACACCTTTACGGTGGGCGGCGCCTCTTTCGTCGGTCTGATCGTGGCGCCCTGGATCATCCGGTTCATCAATGGAGAAATGGGTGTCCGGATGGGTTTCCACGCCCCCGTTTTGAGCGTATTGGCGGCGGTCGCCATCGCCTATGCCGTCGGTGAGGGGATCGGCAGGCTGGCCTGCATCAGCTTCGGCTGCTGCTACGGAAAGCCCCTGTCGGCATGTCACCCGCTGCTCCAAAGGATCTTTGCGGGACGGGCCTTCATCTTTTCCGGGCAGACCAAAAAGATCGTCTATGCCCATCATCTCGAGGGCCGGGAGGTTATCCCGATTCAGGCGGTCACGGCGATCCTCCTCACGGGCGCCGGAATGCTGGGATGTTATGGCTTTCTCAAAGGATTCCACTTCGCGACCTTTGCGGGCCTTCTTGTCGTGACACAGGCGTGGCGTGTGCTGTCCGAATTTTTTAGAGCGGACTACCGGGGCACGGGCAGGATCACTGCGTATCAGGTCATGGCCCTGCTCTCCATTTTGTACGCTTTTCTTCTGCTGGCCTTTTTCCCGGCAGACGGGGGGGAAATCCCGGACCTCATGGCGGGCCTGTACGTCCTCTGGGACCCCGGCGTCATCCTCTTCTTTGAACTCCTCTGGATTGCCGCGTTTGTCCATACCGGCCGGAGCCGGGTCACCGGCGCCACGGTCCGCCTGCATGTGGTCAAGGAAAATATTTGACCCTGTTTTTCGAATTTGTTAGATGCCTTACCCATTGCAGACGTCAGCATAAATGACTTCCCCCGCAGCTCACTTCGTCCGCGATCTTCCGGATCGTTATTTCACAGAATCTTCATAAACCCGTCATCAACGTGTCACAATCCTCTGTCAGGGTACCCCGAAACAAAAGGGGTCATCAATGCAACACCAGTTCATCAACCGCGAGAGTCGCGGGATTCAAAAATTGGAGCCGAGTTTCCGGGTAGGCTACCATCCCATCAACGCGATCAAGGTCATGCCGGGCTCCAAAGGGCGGAACGTCGTCATCGCCAAATCCTGGAGTTCTTCCCGGATTGCCAAGGACGACTTTACGGTCGCCAGAGAAATTGAATCGGTGGACGGAAATCAGTTTCAGATGCCGGCCGCGCTCACCTCCACCGAACGCATAGCAGCCTTTATCGATTTGGGCACCAATTCCGTGCGGCTGTTGGTGGTGCGGATCAACGCCAACCATTCCTATTCCATCATCTCCCAGCAAAAGGAAACCATCCGGCTGGGGGAACGGTTTTCCAACCACCGCCTGCATCCGGAGGCGATGCAGCGTGCAGTATCCGTCTGTCGTCAATTCGCCGAAATGGCGCGATCGTTAAGCGCAACAGAGGTTATCGCCATCGCCACATCCGCCACGCGCGAAGCGGAGAATCAAAACGAATTCATCGACCGATTTCAGCAAGAAACCGGCGTCGATCTGCACGTGATTTCCGGACGTGAAGAAGCGCGTTTGATCTACCTCGGTGTCGCCAGCGGGTTGCACTTGGGCAAACAGCGTGTGCTGTTTATCGATATCGGTGGAGGCAGCACCGAGCTGGTTGTCGGCGATCAGCAGGAGTATGCTTACCTGGATTCGTTGAAACTGGGCGCTCTGCGTCTTACCGCAAAGTTTATTGACGATCCCGCGGCGCCGATATCGGCGGCGACCTATGCCAGGATCCAGGAGCACGTACGCAGCAAGGCTATTCGTTCGCTCCAACATTTGCGCGATTACCCCTTCGATCTGGTCGTGGGCAGTTCCGGCACGATCGAAGCATTGGCCGCCATCGCTGCCCGTGCGTTGCGGAAAGACGAGACGAATCGAGAACTTGGATTAGCGCGTAGTGATATCGACAAGTTGCAGCGCCTACTGTGTCCATTGAGCGCGCAGGAGCGGAAAAATGTGCCGGGTATGAGTCCGGCGCGTGTGGACATTATCATTGCCGGCATGGCGATTATTCATACCTTGATGCAGGAGCTCGGCATTACCCGCATGCAGGTGAGCGAACGCGGACTGCGTGACGGACTGCTGGTCGATTATTTGAACCGTGTCATCTATTCGCCGGAAATCGCCGAAATGTCGGTGCGTGCTCGCAGCGTGATGCAACTCGGACGCAGTTGCAACTACGACGAGCCGCATGCCAAACGTGTGATGCGATTATCACTGGCGCTCTTCGACAGCGCACGGTCATGCAAGATGCACAAGTTCGGCAAACGTGAACGTGAATTGCTCGCCTGGGCAGCCCAACTCCACGACATCGGCGTATTTCTATCCTTTACCAACCACCCTGCGCACGGCGCATATTTTATCCGCAATGCCGATTTGCTGGGCTTCAATCAGTGGGAAGCCGACGTTATCGCCGGTATCGTCCATGGGCACAGCAAAACCCTCACCCATAAAAAGATTGAGGCGATTGGCGGATTGGATGCAGCGGGTCAACAGCTCGTCCTGCAACTCAGCCCATTCCTTCGCCTGGCTGAAAGCCTGGACCGCAGTCATTCCGGCCTGGTTCGCGATGCCCGTTTCACGCCGAAAAATGCGAAAAACGTTTATCTCGTCATCACCGCTCCCCATGGATGCCAGTTGGAGTTGACCAGCATACAGACGCACCTGGCCGGAATAAAGAAGGCATTTGGATGTGCAGTGGACATATACTCCCTTCCCATAAAAGCAAGTCCTGATTAAATCCCCGAAGCCGGGTGGCACGAGACTCAGGCTCTCGATCGTCAAGCAAATGATGAAGGCTCACAGGTGGACGGGTGATCATCGACAGCGCCCTGGGTCACTGCACAACAGTTTCGCTTCACTTTACCGTTTTCCGGGAATCGAAATGACGGATACTTGCATGATGAAAAAGAAAATCCTCGTTGTCGATGATGAAAAGGATATCATCGAACTGATCGCCTACAACCTCAAACAGGAAGGATTTACCGTCATCAGGGCCTTCGACGGGCGGATTCTGACCGTGTGCGGCATCGGGTACAAGTTTGCCGATGCGGATGCGTGAAAAGTGTCCCTTCGGAGTGGGTCGACACAGGAGGGAAAAAATGAAAAAGCAAAAGGTTCTGTTTGTCTGCATCCACAACAGCGCCCGCAGCCAGATGGCCGAAACCTGGTTGAATTTTCAATCGTCTCCACTGGTCTTTTCCCGACCCGGCGCTCCTGACCGGCACGCTGGAGGAAAAGATGGATGCAATCCGTGAGCTCCGGGGCGACATCAAACAAATGGTCAAGGATTGGGGCGCCTCCCCCAGCCCGTAGCGGCCGCAGCCATTCGAACTTCCCCCGCATTTCCGGAGCAGGTCGTCGGCGTCGCGGTCCGCCTCGATGGGATCGAGGAGAATATTCGACCCTGTCCCCCGAATTTCCAGGGAAACCATACCCATATTTCATCCGCTGTGGTACACTGTCTTTGCGGACAGGCCGGGCCGATTGTTTGCCCGCTTCGCTGCGGGATATTGTTTTGACGTACATGGAAGGGAAGCGTGGTCATGAAAACAGAGTTCAGGAAAAAAACGAAGATCGTCGCAACGATTTCCGACAGGCGCTGCGACGTGCCGTTTCTCACGGCGCTCCACAACGCGGGGATGGATGTGGTCCGGATCAACACCGCCCACCAGGAGATCGAAGGATCCCTGGATGTGATCAGGAACACGCGGCAGGTCTCCGACCACCTTGCGCTGATGATCGACACCAAGGGGCCGGAGGTCCGGACCACCCGCGCTGCGGCGGCGATCATCCTGGCGAAGGGGGACCTTGTCGTCTTTCGGGGCGATCCGGAGAAGGAGTCGACCCGGGAAGGCGTCTACGTCAGCTACCGGGGATTTGTCGACGAGGTGCCGGTGCACAGCCATCTGCTGATCGATGACGGGTATCTGGACCTCCAGGTCCTGGAGAAGAAAGGGGATTCGCTGATCTGTGAGGCGCAGAACGACGGCCGGATCGAAGGGCGCAAGAGCGTCAACGTCCCGAGGGTAAATTTCAACCTCCCCTCCCTCAACGAGAAGGACCGGCGGTACATCCGGTTCGCGATCGACCAGGGGGTCGATTTCATTGCCCATTCCTTTGTGCGCCGCAAGGAGGACGTCCTTTCCATACAGGCCCTGCTGGACGAGCGGAAAAGCCCGATCCGGATCATCGCCAAGATCGAAAACCAGGAGGGGGTCGACCACATCGAGGAGATCCTCGATCACGTCTACGGCGTGATGGTCGCCCGCGGGGATCTGGCCATCGAGATTCCCTACGAACGGATACCCGGCATCCAGAAGATGCTGATCAACAAATGCATCTCCCGCCGCAAACCGGTCATCGTCGCGACCCAGATGCTCCATTCGATGATCAGGAACCCCCGTCCCACCAGGGCCGAGGTCAGCGATATCGCCAACGCCATCTACGGCAAGACCGACGCGATCATGCTGAGCGGCGAGACCGCCGGCGGTCAGTACCCGCTGGAGGCGGTGCAGACCATGGCCCGGGTCGCCGTCGAGGTCGAGAAGTCGCGGAGCGACATCCACGACGCGCCGACGGTCGTACTCACGAACGAGCGGTCGGCCTTTCTGACCAAGACGGCGGTGGAGGCCGCCCTCAAGCTGAACGCCCGGGCGATCATCGCCGACACCTCCTCGGGGAACTCCATCCGCAACATGGCCGGCTTCCGCGGCCGCAAGCCGATCTTCGCCCACTGCTATGACCGGCAGGTGGTCAGGCAGCTTTCGCTGTCGTTCGGCGTCTTTGCCGAATATATCGACAAGACGAAGGACAGCCGGGACTTCGTCACCCGGGCGCTGATGAGCCACCTGAACAGCGGCGCCCTCCGGGAAGAGGATCTCGTCGTCGTGATCGCCGGGAACTTCGGCGATTCTTTCGGGACCTCCTTTATCGAGATGAGCCCCGTGAAGCTGTTCCTTACGGAAAAATAGCCGGGCTGAATTCCCCGGCCGCGTGGTTCCGTCTGCGCCATTTTCCCGTTCCGCACCGGCAAGGAAGGCGAGGACGGTTCGGAACGGTATTTTTGCAGGAACAAGACGGGGAGAATCGACTTGAAGCCTGAAGTAAAGGGACAAGACCAGGTTCAGGAGTTCGAAACCGAAGAGCGATGCTCTATTCTGGAAGTGGCCAATGATGCCGGGGACGAGCAGGTCTCGATCGCCCGGGCAACGGTCATGCCGGGTATTACGACGGTCTGGCATAAACTGACCGGAACCGCGGAGCGCTATATCATTGTTGCCGGCACGGGGCGGGTGCAGATCGGCGATTCCAAACCTGTTGAAGTCCGTGAAGGAGATGTTGTAAGGATTCCGGCGGATACCGCGCAAAGAATCGAGAATACGGGAGAGGTGGGGCTCGTTTTTTATGCGGTCTGCTCTCCCCGCTTCCGGCCGGAATGCTACGTTGCACTGGAAGAACAGCCCAACCGGGAGTCAGAAGGTTATCCCGCAGAAACGGATGGCGCCGGGTTGCCGGTTCAGATTCCAGACCATCAGGGAGGCTTTGCAAGACCTTTTAAAAAAGGATATCGAATAGGAGGAGGAACAATCATGGAACCGAAGATTGCCAAGAGGGGTCCTTATGTGATGGACATGCAGCCGGGGAAGTATTACTGGTGCAGTTGCGGCCATTCCGAGAATCAGCCGTTCTGCGACGGCGCTCACGAGAGGCTCGCCGAAGGCATGACCCCCGTCGAAACGGAGATCGTATATCCCAAAACGGTCGCCTGGTGCGGCTGCCGGCGCACGGCCAAACCGCCGTTCTGCGACGGCACACACAACAAGCTGCCCCCGGGCGATTGAAACGGTAACGGTGTGGCCGGCGGCGCTGCGGTTTCAAGAGAGGAGGGGCCCCGATGGGATGGATCGAACGATTACAAAGGACAAACAACAGCGTCTGTCCCTGGTGGCTCTGCCACAGCTTTGACAACCCGCTCCGTGGCATTTTCCACAAACCGGAACCCCTGCTCGCCCCCTATCTGAAGCCCGGCATGACCGCTGTGGATATCGGCTGCGGGATGGGATACTTCACGATGGGACTGGCGAAGCTGGCCGGTCCGGGGGGACGGGTGATCGCGGTTGATCTTCAGCAGAAGATGCTCGACGCTCTGGAAAAGCGGGCCCGCAGGGCGGGCGTGGCCGACCGGATCCTCTTCCACCGCTGCCGGCCGGACAGCCTGGGGGTCGAAGGGCCGGTCGATTTCGCCCTCGTCTTCTGGATGACGCACGAGGTGCCGGACAAGCCCCGCTTCTTCGGGGAGCTCTTTGCGCTGCTGAAA
>CAYSSF010000001.1:65231-86293 GCA_964433455.1 uncultured Syntrophaceae bacterium | reverse complement strand
CGCTGGGGGATTTTGACCCGGCCACAGATGGGGGACTTTCAAGTGGCCATCCGGGCTCTCCCGGTGTAACCGTCGAGGATCCCCTGTCGCCGGAAAGAAACTATGAGTCGGTGGGGTCAGCACTTCCAGGCGTGGAAATAAAAATAGTTGATGAAAACGATAAGGAACTCCCCTTAGGGGAGCATGGAGAACTGTGTGTGCGAGGTCCTTATCTAATGAAGGAATACTGGAAGAATCCCGATGCCACTAGGGAATGCATGCGGGGCGGGTGGCTTCATACGGGTGATCAGGGTGTTATTGATGAAAAAGGTCACTTTTATATAATGGGACGGAAGCATGACATGATTCTTGTAGGGGGCGCCAACGTTTATCCGGCGGAAGTGGAAAGTATTCTTTTGGAAGCCGATAAACGCATCAAACAGATCGCTGTGGTCGGAGTTACCGATGAAAGACTGGGCGAAGTTCCAAAGGCATTTGTAGTTATGGAAGAAGGAGTTAAAAGCACGGAAAAGGAGATTATTGAGATTGCCCGTGCCAGTATGGGCCACTACAAGGCGCCGCGCAGCGTAGTGTTTATGGATTCACTTCCCACGACTTCGATAGGAAAGATAGACAAAAAGTCACTCCAGAATAAAGGCGGCTGATAGCGGATCATTTATTTCAATTGTAGCTATAAAATATTAAGCAAAAGGGATTTTTAATATGTCAAAAACATATTCGCTGAATATGGTGGAAGTCCAGCAAGATATTTACTGGGTAATCATTAATAGACCTGGTGATCGGAACTCTATTAACACGCCTCTCATGGAGGAGATCGAACAGATACTAACGGAAGCGGAGAAATCATCTGCCAGAGCTATTGTCTTTACCGGGGCGGGAGATACATACTTTATCGGCGGGGCGGATGCTATTGAGATGATGCAATATGATCCTGAAGGGGCATTGGCATTTTCCGGCCGTATTCAAAGGCTGTTCAAGCGGATGGAAGAAAGCCCGCTCATCCTGATTGCCGCCATTAATGGGCTCTGTTATGGCGGTGGGTGCGAGTTTGCGTTGGCCTGTGATTTTCGGATTGCCGGCGAGACTGCCCGCATGGGACTTCCCGAGGTGCGGGTGGGCATTATTCCAGGCGGAGGAGGTACCCAACGTCTCCCCAGACTCGTGGGTAAGGGAAAGGCTCTGGAGATAATCCTGAGAGGCCGTTTGTACGGAGCAAAAGAGGCATTAGATATAGGATTAGTTCATTATGTTGTTCCTAAAGACGAGCTTAATGCCGAAACTACTAAGTTCTTGGAACCTTTTTTCAAGAATCCTCAGCACGCCTTGTCACATGCAAAAAAAGCGGTACAAGCATCTCAAAACAACATCTTTACCGATGGGCTGCATGTGGAAAGCCAAGAATTTAAAGAGTGTTTCAAAAATAATTTCTTTGTTAACGAGATTTGTTCCCAGGTTAAAACGGGTGTAATGATGACAACACAAAAGCACTGCCGGAATGGGTCCTCAAAAAACAAGGAGCGTAGAAAATATCTATGAATCTATGTAGAAGAATAAATATGTAGAAAAAGGAATCATCATCTTTTTGATTTACGAGAGAGCAGTCTCTTGTTTTATTAAGTATGGAAGAATCTAACCAATGTCGGAAAAGCAGCAAAACTATATATTGCGGACCGTAGATTTAACAAAGATTTTCGGTAAGCAGATAGCCGTAAATAAGGTAAGTCTGGATATTTGCACCGGAGAGTTTGTATCCATAATTGGTCCCAACGGCGCGGGAAAGACAACCTTTTTCAATCTGATCACGGGTGCCTTCAGACCGGATGGTGGAACAATTTATTTTAAGGGTCAGGATATTACCAAGGTCAAAGAGTTTAATCGGGTACAAATGGGGATGGCCCGTTGTTTTCAAATAACTAATGTATTTCCACATATCTCAGTTCTGGAAAATGTGCGGCTCGCAGTTCAAGCCAAATCAAAACATAAGTACAGATTATTTATAAATGCCGATAAACTTAAAGAACTCACCGAATATGCGCATTACTGCCTGGAAATGGTTCAGTTGAAAAGTTTCAAATACCACTTGGCTGTAAGTTTAACTCATGCCAATCAGCGCAAACTGGAAATAGCAATACAACTGGCTTCCCAAGGAGAACTCATGCTGCTGGACGAACCAACAGCCGGTATGTCCGCCGAGGAAGTTCCCGCAATTATAGAAGTTATTAAGGATATAAGAAAAAAAGAACAAAAGACCATTGTTATGGTGGAGCATAAGCTGAATATGGTGCTTAGTTTATCCGACCATATCGCAGTTATGAATTATGGTACGCTGATTGCTTACGGTTCTCCCCAGGAAATAACAGAAAATCAGGATGTGCAAAGTGCGTATCTGGGCAGGAAAGGGGATACATGAATATCCTGGAAATGCATAATATTCATACTTACATAGCGGGGTTTCATATTCTTGAAGGGGTTACTTTAACGGCGGAACACGGCAAGCTAACCATTCTGCTGGGCAGAAACGGCTCAGGTAAAACAACCACGATGAAAACTATTATGGGATTGACTCCAGCTGCATCAGGGGAAATTTTATTTCAGGGTAAGCCAATCCAAAAAGTGCACGATTTTGAAATACCATGGCTCGGTATTTCTTTGGTACCAGAAGGCAGGGATGTTTTTTCACAATTAACAGTTGAGGAAAATCTTCTTATTGCTGTGCGTAAAGGCAAAAATGTTAAAAAACAAAGATTGGATTACATTGTAAATATATTTCCACCGATGAAAGATCTTTTCAAAAAAAAGGGCCGGAATCTAAGCGGTGGAGAAAAACAGATGGTTGCCGTAGCCCGGGCGCTGGTTAATGAAGATGAACTTCTGCTCATCGATGAACCGACCAAAGGTTTGGCTCCCATTATGGTTGAAAGTATGCGCCTGGCACTGGCCGAAATAAAAAAGAACGCTACCATAATTCTTGTAGAGCAGAATTTTGAGTTTGCCAGCAGCATCGCCGACGATTTTTTAATCATGGAGCATGGAAAGATTGCTTGCAGTGGGAAAATAGGAGATTTGATAAATAACGAAGAAATGCAGCACAGGTATCTGGGGGTATAACACATGACTTCACAATTGTTTGTCAACATACTGCTCAGTGCACTGTCACTGGGCGTAATATATTTTTTGCTGAGTTCAGGGTTTTCTTTAGTTTTTGGCTTGCTGCGGGTGTCGAATTTTTCTCATGGATCCCTGATCATGTGGGGTGCCTATCTTGGCGTATATCTGGTCAATGCCCTGTCGAACTTTTCTTTAGGACTCGTTATAAGCGCTGTGATTATCGGAATTATCTTGGCGCTTGTCGAGTTTTTTCTTTTCCGGCGGCTTTATGGAGGGAACCCTCTCTTTGAATTGCTGCTTACCTTCGGGCTGATATATATACTGGATGAAGCTGTTAAACTTGTTTGGGGTGCGGCCATGATTACGGTGGATAAGCCGTCATTTCTACGGGGAACAGTAATGATTTATGGTGAGCCTTTTGCCATACTGAGACTATACATCTTTGGCCTGGGAGCATTTGTCTGCGCCGGATTATATTTTTTACTGAATAAAACAAAGCTTGGCTTGATTATTACTGCGGGTATTGAAAATAAAGAAATGGTCAGAGCCCTGGGCATAAATATCAATAGAGTATTTACTTTTGTCTGCTGGCTGGGCGGTTTTCTGGCAGGCATTGCCGGATTTGTCCTAGCTTACTTCAACGGTCTTAGTCCGGAAATGGGTACAAACCAGTTGCTCAACGTCTTGGTTATTGTAGTTGTGGGTGGGTTGGGCAGTTTCATGGGGGCAGCTATTGCAGCGGTTATAATGGGTTTGGCCGAAGCATTTTTAGGCTTTTACCTGCCGGAACTGGCTATTTTGAGTTCATTTATCGTAATGTTTATTGTGCTGAGTATCAGGCCGTCGGGCTTGCTGGGGAAGGAATAAGGTGATGTCTATAAGTAGGTATCTTCAGAAATATTGGCTGGCGCTGATTTTGGTAATTATATTGATCTTACTGCCGCTATTCTCCTCGGAGTATATTAAAGTTGTTGCGATGCAAATATTTATCTTCGGGGTTTTTGCAATAAGCTACGATATCCTCCTCGGTTATACAGGCATTGCATCATTCGGACATGCGATATTTTTCGGTACAGGAGCATATGTCAGTGCCTTGATGATGCTCAAGGCCGGCTTTAGCTTCTGGGCGACAATTCCTTTCGTGATTGTCAGTTGCGCATTGATCGGTTTGTTAATCGGACTTTTAACACTGAGATTTTCCACTATCTATTTTACAATAGTCACTTTAGCCCTGGGGCAGTTCTGCTATTTTTTATTAACAAATGCCTTAACTTATCAGTACACCGGAGGAGATGATGGACTGCACGGATTACCCATGATTCTGCAGACGAAAAATCAGATGTACCATCTGGCATTTGCATTCTTGCTGGTGACATTTTTTATTGCTAAAAAAATTATTTCATCACCTTTAGGGAAAACACTGGTGGCTATACGGGAAAATGAATTCCGGGCTAAAATGATCGGCTATAACGTTTTAAACTACCGGCTTATTGCGCTGGTTATATCCGGAATAATGGCTGGATTGGCCGGCTCTTTCAACGCGGCAATTTTAAGATCAGTCTTTCCCGGGTTTATGGGAGCTGGCACCACGATAGATGTGATATTAATGACCATCCTTGGTGGCATGGGTTCCTTACTGGGACCTGTAATCGGCGCAGCGCTGGTAATAATTTGTCAACAATATCTCAGCTCCTATTTTGAATGGTGGCTATTGATCTTCGGCGTTATTTTTGTGCTGGTAGTTTTATTCCTGCCACAGGGATTAATTAGTATTATCTATCGGTTTAGAGCGAAAAAAAATACCACTGGGTGCTGAAATAAAAATCTGAGGTTAAAGTATTTTGATTTATCCGGGACAGCCGTGCGGTAAATAGAATTATCAACTGAAGATGTAAGCAGAATTAATTAAAGATATAGAGGTTAGAAAGTATTATGTGTAGAGAAGAAGTGACCTGTGGAATTGTGGGTATTGGACTTTATTTTCCCGAAAATGTCCGAACTTATCAAGATATAGCCAAATTGGCGGACATACCGGAAGAAGTTGTATTAGATAAATTGGGGATAAACCATATTTATTATCCCAGTGAAAAAGATCAAACATCTGAAATGGCCGTCTGGGCTGCTCAGGACTGCTTAAAGAAAACCGGTATTGACCCCAAAGAAATAGATTTAATCATTTATTTCGGCGAAAATTATTCTGATTATCCGCTTTTTTCGATAGCTCCCAAAGTTCAGGGCAAAATCGGCGCAGTGAATGCCTGGGGTTACGACATGGAATGCAAATGCGGCTCTGCCGTTGTGTCCATGGATCAGGCCAAGAAATATTTGATAAGCGATGACAGCATTAATACCGTAATGATCGTCGGTGGATATAGAAATGTCGATAAAGTGGATTATAAAGACAAGAGTGTTTCGTTTTTATTCGATGTATCATGCGGTGGTGCTGCGGCAATTATAAAGAAAGGTAATAATAGGCGTGTTGTATTGGAAAATGCCAATATAGCCGATGGGCAGTTTGCCGAGTCAATTATAGTCCCCGGTGGAGGATCGCGCATACCTTTTACACCTGAAAATATTAATGATGATTATTTGAAATATTATCGCCTTCAAGATCCACAGGGTTTCCGTAACAGGTTAGCCCCGATCACCATAAAGAACTTGGCTAAAGTTACCGAAATGGCCTGCAAGAAAAGCGGGTTATCATTATCAGACATAAATTTCGCCTGTATCCTCCACATGAAAGCGTCGGCGCATCGCGAATTGTTAGGATATCTTAATCTTCCTCCGGAGAAAAGTTTTTATTTATCAGATTACGGTCACTGCGGACAGCTCGATTTGCTGATTTCGATGAGAATTGCTGAAGAGAAGAAATTAATCAAAGAAGGCGATGTGGTGGCGCTTGTTGGCATGGGTTTTGGGTATGTCTGGAATGCCGGTATTGTGAAATGGTAAATAATATATATGTATGAAGGATAATCAAAATGCAGGGATTCAACATTGAGGACCTGTTCATTGGCCTCTTCCTTCATGAGGTCGGCGGCCGTATAGAGGACCAGTTTGGAGGAAGCGTCCTGGGTAAAGAGGGTCAGGGCCCCTTTCATCCGTTTCCCTTTGGCCCCGGCGGGGTTCAGGAGGAGCAGGCGGCGGATTACATCAAAGGGATGACGAAGCCCGTGGCGGCCTATATTGCCGGGCGGTTCGCCCCCGAGGACAAGAAGATGGGCCAAGCGGGGGTGACGATCCTTGACACCCCCATCGACGTCGTGCCATGGGCAAAAAAGACGGGACACTAAAAAAAGTGTCGCTGAGGGCGTTTCCACCGAGGATCGCCTGAAGCTCTTCCGGCTGATCGAGAAGCTGGCCTTTGAAAGCCGCGATGTCGTCTCCAACAATCACGGCGGCGGGTCGCCGGAGACCCACAAGATGATGGTGCTTCAGCGATGGTCCGGTTGCAGGCGGGTGAAGGCGTCCCGGACGGCCTGGAGAAAATCGTGGCGGTGGAAGAGAAAGGCCCCCACGTGGCCGGTTCCGAGCCAGCGCATCGTTGATCCCGGCCAGTGGGTGTGGAGCAAAGCCGCCGACGCCGGCGGGATATAGGCGTCGCGGCTCGCTGCGACGAGGAAGGCCGCCTCCGGTTGGCGAGGAGGCGGAAACCGCCGCAGATCCGTCAGGTCGAGAAGCTCCCGCATCAGCGTCATCGCCGGTGCCGCGTCGTTGACTTCCCGATTCAGTTCAATCGCCGTTTCCTTGCCATGGCGTTCCCGGTTTAGCATGGTCCCTGATTTGGCGCCGTTGAGTTCCCGGTTCAGGACCTCCCATGCGAGGTAGTTTTTCAGAATCCCCTCGGTGAAAACCGCGCTCGCCGAATGGGCCGTGATGCAGCCGATCATGGCGACCGGCCTCTCTTCGAGGAGGGCGACCCGGGCCGCCATGCTCCCCCCCATGCTGA
Organism: uncultured Syntrophaceae bacterium; assembly: GCA_964433455.1. Taxonomy (GTDB): domain Bacteria; phylum Desulfobacterota; class Syntrophia; order Syntrophales; family UBA5619; genus UBA5619. The sequence continues at coordinate 79,236 of CAYSSF010000001.1, read as the reverse complement.
TCCCGCAGACGCCAAGACGTTCGTAACCCTCCCGGCGGAGCCATTGCATCAGGGAACGCCCCTCCTCCACGGCGGCGCCCCCCATTGCCCAGAGGTCGCTGAAGCGGTTCAGCATCTTGGCGTGCTGGCCGGGCGGCCGCCGCCGTCCGTAATAGGGATTTTCCAGGATCAGCGAGCCGATCCTTTCCCGAAGAAGGGGAAGGGCGAGGGCCCGGCGGCGGCGGGCGAACCCCTCGTCGCCGGTCGCTGCAAAGTGGATGCAGATCGGCGTTTCCCGCGATGCGCCGTTGGGGAGGAGCAGTTCGAAAAGGGCGCTTCGGCTCTCCGCCGGCAGCGGGAGATCGGTGTACGGAGACGGAAACGCGCCCCGGTGGATCAGGGCCGTTTCGGTCTCCACGCTCTCCTCCCAGCGGACCTCGATCGGCCGCGGCGGCTCGAGGTGACTGCCCCTGCGGCGGATCTCCCGGAGGCGGCGGAGATCCCCCCATCCATCCTTGAAGAAGAGAAGACGGTTGGAGCGGCTTGCATAGAGGCGGTCGAGAAGGCTCGTCATGGTGCTTTGATACAGGCAGGGCCTTCCCGATGTCAATCACAATCGTGATCCGAACCGCCGCCGGGCGATCGGTTTTTTGATGGATCGCGATTTCCTTTCTTCGGTATCTTGTGGTAGGGTGTCCCGCAATGGTTCGCCCCGGAGAGCGCGGAAAGGGCGCACCGGCGGAACGCAGGGTGGAAAAAGCCATGAATGCATTGCCCGTCCCCATTGCGGACGAAAAAGAGCCGAAGCGGTGTCTCTCGTGCGGGACGACGGAGAATATCGGCCGGAAGCGATACTGCTCCCTCGACTGCCGTCAGAAGCTGCGTCAACGGCTTGACATGCGCTGCGGTCTCCTCCAGGCGCTCAATACGCGGTATGCCACCTTCTACTTTTCCGATCTGCTGATCGTGATGGATCTCCTGCCCTGCGGCCAGAAGGAGATTCACAGCTTTTTCTACCCCCGGACACCCGGTAAAAATCCCGGCGAAGATTTCAGCCGGATGGCGGACATCCTGGGCGAGACCTGGTGGGCGGAGCAGCGGCGGACGAAGAAACGGTATTTCGCCACGCTCCACGTCCTCGACCGGGCCGTCCGGAACCGCGTGCCGCCGCAGGCCGTCAAGCCGCCGATCGTTCACACGCCGGACGTCCGACCGGCCTCTCTGGTCTATCTCAATCTGGAAAAGTCGAATCTCGATTCTCCCGAACTCCGGAAGATCATCCGGGACGCATACCGGCACCTGGTCAAGATCCACCACCCCGACCTCGGGGGCAACGCTTCGATGTTCCGGAAAATTCACCAGGCCTACGAGGATCTGATCCGTTGGGCCGAGAATCCCGTCTTCATCCGCCACCGCGGATTCCCGGACAAGTGGTTCTACGAAGGGGACAAAGACCGCTGGGTTCAGCCCACGCCGCTCCATCCTCAGGGGCGGTAGCTTTAGAGGCAGCGGGATGCTCCGGGCCGATGGCCGACTCATGCGCGCGAGGCCCGGCTCTTCGCGCATATTCGGCAAAAGAGGGGAGCGTGACCCGCGGGAGATTGAGGCCGTTTCGCCGGCTGCTCCTCTGATCCGATCAGCGTGAAGCGGCGGGAGCGCAGCGGATGGCTCTCTTCAGAAATCCAATGGCTCTTTCTTCCGGTAGGCCATCCCTTCGAAACGGGAGATCAACTCCCCTGTGCCGTCGGTAATCCGGATGGTGTAGGCGGCGATCTTCGGACCGCAGGAGACCTCTTCGGCCTCGGCGAGAAGGAGCCCCCCGGTGGCTGCCTTCAAATAGGAGATCGAACAGTGGATCGCCACGGCGGCCCGCCCTCTCGAATTGGCCGCAGCCGCAAAGGCGAGGTCGGCCAGCGTGAAAATCGCGCCTCCATGGACAAGACCGAGACCGTTTCGATGGTGATCGCGGATCTCCAGCCGGGCCTTTGCTTTGCCGTCGCCCGCCTCGATCAGTTCGATCCCGACGAACCCCGCAAAGAGATCCTTTCGGAAAAAGGTCTTGATCGTTTCCGGGTGGGTCGTTTCGTTCAACCCCCGCGGGTCTCGTTGATTTTTCATCGAGCTCTTTCCCCGGTATGTCGGTTTGATGACTCCCGCCGGTTTAAGCGTCGGAAATCACAGAGGGAGGCGGAATATCCTCCCGCCGTTGCGACTACCGGAGCAGAATGATGCTGATCCGTCTGTTTCTCGGGTCCGTTGGGTTTTCCGGAACGAGCAATTCCTGATCGGCGTACCCGACGACCCTGGCAATCCTGCCGGGATCGATCCCGTTGTTTTCCAACTCCCTTCGTGCCGCCGAGGCCCGTGAAGTGGCGAGTTCCCAGTTCGTTTTCTGACTCGACTTGAACGGCGCCGCATCCGTGTGCCCCTCGATGACGATCCGGTTGGGCTGTTCTCTGATATTTTCGGAGACCAGCCTGATGATCTGGACCGCTTTCTCGGTCGGGTCATCACTGCCTGAGCGAAATATATCACTCCCCTCGTTATCGACGATCTGTATTCTAAGGCCTTCCAGTGTGGTGTCAATCAAAACCTGACTTTTCAATGCCTGCAATTTGTCTTCGATCGCCATCTTCATCATTTTGGCCAACTCCTGGGGAGTCGCCCTTTTTTCATCCTTCATCCGGAGCGGCTCTTTTGGCTTTGGTTTTTCGATATCCAATACCCCGGTTGACTTGTCCAGGATGGAGGTGCCGGACGACTGCGACGACTCCGTCTTAAAGAGACTATGCTCAGAGAAATATTGGGATACGGCGATTCTTTTTTCAGGGGCGATCATGGAGAGCAGCCACAGCAGAAGGAAAAAAGCCATCATCGCCGTTACAAAGTCCGCATAGGCCACCTTCCAGGAACCGCCGTGATGCGCCGCATGCGACTTCTTCTTTCTTCTGCGGATCACGATTTTTGAACTGTCTTCCATGCTATTTCCTTTGACGAAGCGCCTCTTCGATTTCAGCGAAGGAGGGCTGGACATTTTCCGGGATCACGCGCCGGCCGAATTCGACGGCGACTTTCGGCGCCGATCCGCCGAGAAAGGAGATCAGAGCGACCTTCAGTACATTCAGGTATTGCATCTTCTCAGCGGCGCCATGCTCAAGGTTCCTTCCCATCGGACCGACGAATCCATAGCAGAGCAGCACGCCAAGAAACGTGCCCACCATCGCGGCGCCGATGCTCGCTCCCAGGACTTCCGGAGGTTCTTTCATCTTGGCCATCGTGAGCACGATCCCGAGGACAGCGGCAACGATCCCGAGGCCCGGCAGGGAATCCGCCACAAAGTTGACGGCCTTGGACGGGGACAGGAGCTCTTCCTCATAGGTTTCCAGTTCCGTATCGATCAACGCCTCCAGTTCATAGGTCGCAATGGTCGTGGTCATCACGATGCGCAGCGTATCCGCGATCAGGAGGACCGCGCGGTGATTTTTCAATATATCCGGATATTTATTAAATAAAACGCTCTCGCCGGGAGCATCCACATCAGACTCTATCGAGACAAGCCCCTGCTGCCGGATCTTGTAAAATACCCCGTTCAACAGCATCAGCGCATCGACATAGTCCTGTTTGGAGTAGGACTTGCCCGAAAAAATACCCATAAGGGCGCCCAGGGTGGCCTTGATGATCTTGAGGGGATTGCTGATCATAAACGCGCCGAACGCGGCGCCGCCGATGATCAACAGTTCCACCGGCTGGAAAAGGACGGAAAGGTTTCCATGCTCCAGAAGGTAGCCGCCAATGACGGCCGATAAGACGATGATGATCCCGACGATGACAAACATGGACCCCTATCTCCTCTTCTCCCGGATGATTTCCCGCTCTCTTTCGAACACAAAACGGATGATCTCATCTCTGATGTAGGCATCCATATGGACATAGCGGACCGCAATGAAATAGACGTTGTTCCTCGGCACGGACTTCGTCACTTCGCCATAGAGGAACATGGCGATCTGTTGGCCCCTTGTCAGCATGAGCTTGATTTCCAGGATCGTCCCGGGCGCAATGGCCTGCGGCAGTAAAAAACTCAATCCCCCCCCGCTGATGTTGACCGCTTTAAAAGGAAGACCGAAAAACCCTTCGCGTTGTAAAGTGATGAGACGAATGACCGCGTCGAGCTTGAGATTCAGTATTTTGAGCCATTCTCCCAGGATATAATCATGGTCTCCCATATCCGGGATCGGCCTCCATTCCGCAGCGGCCGCATCACCGGAAATTCGCGCCTGGATGAGATCCTGTTCCTCGTCTGCAACGATCCGATATTCGAAAGGAATATATGCATCTACCCTTGAATATTCACGCCGCTGGCTTTCTCCTTTGCTGATTTGATCCATTTCCATAAAATCCTTCCCCTTGGACTACGCTCCCCGAGACGACAAAAACCGACGGTTCACCTGTGGCGCACCGATTTCTCCACCCTGCCAAAAGCAAGGGAGCTCTTTTTGCTATGGACGGTAAAAAAACGGATCGCCATCCATGGACAGGGTCCGTCCAGAAAATCTGCTGTAATGTATGCAAGTGAAGTGCCATGAGAACGTAACCCGACCAAATGGACGATGGCAAAGGGCATCGATTTTCTTAATGCACTGCTAAAGGGGTCTTCGAAAAGAGCGACCGCCTTCCGTCGGCAGGGATTTTATGCTGACCGGCAATATTCGGCACATACTTTGCTTCAGAAATGGCAAGACGATGGGCAATTCTTAACCGCCGGGGGGTGTTTTGAAAAAATTTATCTTTATTTTAATATGTTTATCGATATCCGCCGTGGCAAATGCCGATCGGCTCTCCGATGGCATCCAGGAATTGACGACCGGGCAAACCGCCGCCGAGGCCGGCCATTCGGCCGAACCACCGGAAATCCCCAAAGCTTCGCCGGTCAACATTCCGGCCGCCATTGGGGAAGATGATTTAAAGGTCGGCATGCAGAAGTATCGCGAGCAAAAATATGCGGAAGCGATTGGGGCGCTTTCCCGGTACGCGAGTCTTGTGCCGAAAAGTCAGCAGCGGCCCGCCGCCCTGCTGGTCATCGGCAAAAGTTTGGAAGAAATGAACAGACCATTGTCCGCGCTGAACCTCTACTGCCGGGTAACAGATCGAAATCCGGACACTCCCGAGGCATTGCTCGGCGTCGTCGCGATGGCGGACATCGGCGTCGCTCGTCCTGACGTAAACTACCGCGGGGGCAAGAAAGGGGCTGAATATGTCAGGGACCCGGTGACTGCCTATGATACCGCGCTTTCAAAAAAAGTCCCCGAGCCGATCATCGAGCATATCCACCATCAGCGTGCCCGCGCTTTGTGGAAACAGAAACGTTACAAAGAGGCGCGCCTGGCGTTAACGGCTTTCCTGAGGCAATTTCCGCAGACCGCATACCGGGAGGAGACGATTGCGACAATCATTGAATGCACGGCCGTTCTCATCGATCGGCACAACCGGTCGGGAGACCATCTCGCCGCTGCCGATCTTTTTCTGCAAAGTTGGCAAGAGGGGTTCATCGGTACGGGGGATGTCGACACCTTGCTGAAATCCGCTTTCAGTTTATCTTTCCTGGGCCTTCATGAAGCGTCCTTGAATATCCTCAACAACCTGAGAAAAAGCGCGGCGGGGAAGTCTCCTGCCTCTATCGGGAAAATCGAGGCCATGACTGCGGAAATAGCGAAAAACAGGACGCTTGGTCCGTCTGATCCACCGCCGGCGCTTGTGAAGTGGAGCCAATTTCAGGCCGGCCGGGAACAGCTCAGCGCAAATCGTCCGGCATTGGCTGAAAAGACCCTGTCCGACTTGAAAAATGGAGGCAGCGACCCTTTCTGGTCAAGGATGGCCGAGTATCTCCTTGAAGAAAACCGTTGGGCACAGAAATATCGGGGGCTTACCGGACAATGACGACCCATCCTTACGTTCACATTTTTGAGAGCATCCCCCTGGGGATTGTGGTTGTCGATCTGCGCGGCCGCATCCAAACCATGAACCGATATGCCAAAACGATTTTGGATATCGCCGGCGCCGCCCGCAAGAACGAGAACATCCATACTTTGTTTGACCATATTCCGCCTGCAATTCTTTTTCAAGATGAACATGTCAAAGAGACGGATGGGACAAAGATTTGTCATGACGGCAAGGTATTGGAGATCACGGTCACCCCCATGGAAGGGGAAAAAGAGGCGCCGCAAAAAGCGGTGATCACGTTAAGAGATGTCACCGAAATAGAGAAAAATCAGGAGGTGCAAAAGAACAATGAAAAGGTTGCCCTCATCAGCGAACTTTCCGCCGATATCGCCCATGAAATCAGAAACTCTCTCGGCAGCATCGAACTTCTTGCCTCCCTGCTCAAAAAGGAGTCCAAGCGGGAAAAGGACGTCAAGCGGGCCAATCAGATCATGGCGGCGGTGAAAAACGTCGAGCACGCCGTTTCCAGCCTGATCCATCGGAGTAAGAAAGAGCAACTGCCCGTTACCAATGTAAATATTCACGATCTCTTGAAGGAGATCCTGTTCTTTTCGGAGAGGAGCATCGATGGGGGCGCTGTCTTCCTGTCGGTCCGGTACGCGGATGTGGAACCGGTCATCGAATGCAACGCCGAAATGATGAAGCAGGTGTTTCTCCATCTCATTCTCAATGCCCTGCCGGGCGCCGGATGCCTTGAGATCATGACCCGTCACGTTGAGGAGCGCCAAACCATTGAAATCCATTTCATCGAAAAGGGCGGATCCGATCACAACCGCATCCGGCCCGGCATCTTCAAGGGTCCGTCGCGCACAAAAGAAGACCAGTGGGGGCTCGGTTTGGCGATTGTCCATAACATGATCAATATGTATCAGGGATCGATGAGGGTTGAATATCGGGAAGAGGTCGGATCTTCATTTATTCTCTCCTTTCCCCTTTTCCTCGTGAGGGGGTCGGTACCCGGCGCGACCAATGATCCGGTGGAAACAAGGAAGGAAGTGCATGAAGAGAAATAGAATTCTCGTTGTCGACGACGATCGCGCAATGAGACTTGCCCTCGCGGAATCTCTTGAAAGCTGCGGCTATGACATTGTCGCTGCCGAGAACGGACGTGAGGCGCTTGAACGGTTCAAGAATGGAAAATTCGATCTGGTGGTGACCGACATGAAAATGCCGGGGATGACCGGCATTGAAGTTTTACGAGGCGTCAAAGAATTGTCACCCGAGATGCCGGTCATCCTCATCACGGCTTACGGCACGGTTGGCACGGCGGTCGAGGCGATGAAGGAGGGGGCCGCGGAGTTCATCATGAAACCCTTCTCGCTGGATGATCTCGATGCGGTCGTGAAGCATGTATTCAATACGTTTACAAAAAAACTGTTGCAGAAACAGGAAGGTTTGCATCCCGCGCAACGAATCATTACCCAGGATCCAAAATTTATGGCTATCCTCGATACGCTCAAGAATGTTGCCAAGAGCAAATCCAGCATCCTGATTCAAGGGGAGAGCGGCACCGGAAAAGAGCTGTTGGCGAAATATGTTCACTACCACAGCAATCGCAGAAGCCAATCCTTTGTCGCCGTAAATTGTGCCGCCATACCGCACAATCTTCTCGAAAGCGAGATGTTCGGTTATGAAAAAGGGGCCTTTACCGGTGCGTTACAAAGAAAGCTGGGTAAGTTCGAGCTTGCCCATACCGGGACCTTGCTCTTGGATGAGGTCAGCGAAATGGACGTTCATCTGCAGGCCAAGCTCTTGAGGGTCATCCAGGAATCGGAGGTTGACCGTCTGGGAGGAAGCGCCCCGATTCCCGTCGATGTCCGCATTATTGCCACAACGAACGTCCATCTGCCTACCGCTATAGAGGATAAGACGTTCCGTAGCGACCTCTATTATCGCCTCAATGTCATCCCCGTCAAAATTCCGCCGCTCAGGGAGAGAAATGGTGACATCTTGTATCTGACAGACCAATTTCTTGAAAAATTTGCCGGAGAAAGGGGGGTGGAGAAACTTCATCTCTCCGATTCTGCGGCCGCTTTGTTGAAAGCATATCCCTTTCCTGGCAATGTCAGAGAGTTGGAAAATATCATTGAGCGGGCGGTCCTGATGACGGACGGCAGCCATATCTCCGTGGAATCGCTATGCCTTGAGCCCTGGGAAGATGAAGCGATGGTCCGGCCATCGGATCCGGACGGGGATCCCTCCCCGGCCCGGGATGCCGCCCCGCTGAACCCTGTAAAAACCCTGAAGGATGTCGAAAAAACTTTGATCTGCGAAACCTTGAACCGGGTGGACGGAAACAAAACCAAGGCCGCTAAGCTGCTCGGGATTAGTGTCCGAACGCTCTGGAACAAGGTCAATGAGTACGGAATGGCGGACGGGAACAGCGGTTGATCTGGTATACCCTTTGCAAGGATGATTGACAGGAGGATAGAGGAGATGGACATTCTATTCAACAAGACGATGAAGATGCTCTCCGGCATGCTGGATTATCGATCGGCGCGGCATAAGATCATTATCTCCAATGTCGCCAATATCGATACGGAGGGGTTCAAACCTTCAGAGCTCTCCTTTAAACAGGAATTTGGAAAGGCAAATGCCATCCGGATGACAACGACCGATCCCGGGCATATCGGCAGGAAGGAGGGCGCGGCCGCTCCTGTTGAAGTGACCACATCGGAAGAAAATGTAAAAATTGACAAAGAGATGGCCGACCTGGCCGAAAACCAACTGATGTACAACATGACGGTGGACATGCTTTCCAGAAAATTCAAGGGAATCAAGACGGTATTGATGGAGGCCAAGTAATATGGATTTGATCACATCGTTTAAGATTTGCGGTTCCGGACTGGCCGCCCAAAGGGCAAAACTCGACGTCGTTACATCAAACCTGGCCAACGTCAGCACGACGCGCACGCCGGAAGGAGGTCCGTACCGAAAAAAAACCATCGCCTTTGCGGCCGAAAACGTAAAAGGGAATTTTGATTCGACCATGAACGGGGCCGTCCAATCCGTCAAGGTCGATGAGGTAAAGGAAGATCCCAACAGCATCAAGAGGGTATACGATCCCGGCCATCCCGATGCCGATGCCAAAGGTTTCGTCGCCATGCCGGATATCAACGTCATGATGGAAATGGCGGATATGATCGCGGCAAGCCGCGCCTATGAAGCCTGTGTAACGGCCTTCGATTCGACAAAGAACATGGTCCAGAAAACATTGGAAATGGGCCGGTAGCGCCCATCTTGGAAAGGAAGCCCCATGGAGAACATCGCTATCGGCAACAGGGAGATCATCCCCCTTGCCGTTCCGAGAGAAGGAGAGACCAAGACCGGATCCGCCGGGTTTTCCGATGCCCTGTTCAAGGCGGTCGCCGAGGTGAATGAGCTCCATCAAAATGCGGACAAGGCCGTCCTGAACGTTCAGGGGGGTCACACAGACAGTCTCCACGAGGCGGTCATTGCGCTTGAAAAGGCGGATGTTTCCTTCCGGACAATGATGGCGGTCAGGAACAAAATGATCGAGGCCTATCAGGAGATCATGAGGATGCAGGTGTAATCGTATGGGTGCGCTTGAATATCTTGAAGGAATCGGGCGGGGGATCGGCGCATTGCCCGGCCCGAGAAAAATGGCCCTCGCCGTGGTGGCTGTGATGATCATGGCCGGCATCATGACCTTTGTCTACTTCACGAACCAGGAGGACTATCGCGTCCTTTTTTCGAATCTGACGGGAGAGGATGCCGCAAGCATCGTGACCAAGCTCAAAGAAAAAAAGATTCCCTATCAGATTTCCCCTTCGGGAGAAACCATCTCCGTCCCCTCCGATCAGGTTTCCGAACTGAGGCTTGAACTTGCCGCGGCAGGCCTTCCCCAGGGCGGGGGGGTTGGCTTTGAAATCTTTGACAACAAGGTCTTCGGCGCGACTGAATTTGAGCAGCAGATGAATTATCGCCGGGCGCTGCAGGGAGAACTGTCCCGAACGATCAACAGCCTCGACGAAATCCAGCAGTGCAGGGTTCATATCGTGATTCCCAAAGAATCCCTGTTTGTGGAGCAACAGAAGAAGCCCACGGCCGCAGTGACGATCAAACTCAAAGCAGGCAGAAAATTGAAGGAGTCCCAGATAGAAGGCATCGGGCATCTGGTTGCCAGCAGTGTTGAGGGTTTGAATGCCGACGAGGTGATGATCGTCGACTCTCAGGGCAATATTTTATCGAAAAGACAAGGGGATTCCAAAAACGCCCGATTGTCGTCGTCCCAAAATGAATACCAGCGGAACATCGAGAAGGAGACGGCGACCCGGATACAGACCCTTCTGGAAAAAGTGGTGGGTCCGGGAAAGGCTGTGGTCAGGGTGAACGCGGAAATCGATTTCACGCTGTCGGAAAAGACGGAAGAAACCTATGATCCCGAATCGCCGGTTGTCCGAAGCAGTCAAAAGCAGGTGGATAGATCGGTCGGACCGGTTTCCACCGGGAATCCGGGAGCCGGCAAGGCGCCCTCTTCAGGGCCGGAAAAGGAAAAAACCGAGGAAACGCTTAATTACGAAATCAACAAGACCATCCGTAAAACGGTTATGCCGACCGGCGAGATCAAGAAGATTTCGATTGCCGTACTGGTGGACGGGAACTATCCAAAGAATGACAAGGGCGTCGTGGTTTATCAGGAAAGGTCGAAGAAAGAACTCGAATTCTTCGAGGAGCTGGTCAGAAAATCGGCAGGTCTCAATGCACAAAGAGGAGATCAGGTGGTCGTCTCGACCATGCCTTTCAACCGAACCGAGACGGAGGAGGGAATGATGGCGCCGTCATGGCAGGACAACATCGCACCGGTCATGCCGATGATCAAATATGGCGTACTCATCATCGGATTGCTGTTCACGTTTCTCTTTATTATCCGGCCGCTTGTCCGGAATGTCATCACGACGGCCCAGCGCATCGAGGTCAGCGAACAGAGACGGATCGCTTCGGAAAACGGCGTCTCCGTCGCCCTGGGCGGTCAGCCACGGCAACTTGCGCTATCGTCGCCTGATGAGACAGCGCAGGGCGAGATGGCGCTGGCCAAACAACTGGCAGGGGCTGATTCGAAAAAATTTGCTGAATTGCTAAGGAACTGGCTGAAATGATCAATGAAGAAAAAGCCGCTGTGATTCTCCTCTCTCTGGACGAAGACATTGCCGCCGAGGTGATGAAGAATCTCCGGCCATCGGAAATCAAACGCATCGGCAAATATATGAACCGCATTACGACCATTCCCGCAGAGACCATGAACATCGTCGCCAAGGAATTCATCGTGATGGCCAAGGAAAAAGGGGGTAGTCTTTCCGTTCGGGACGATGTCACGAAAAAAATCATGACCAAGGCGCTGGGTGAAAAAGGGGCCCAGGAAATTCTGCTGGAGGTCGCCAACAACAAGTCCTCCGATAATCCCATCACCGACAAGATCAGGGATATGGACCCGAAAGTCTTGCTGGAATTTACCAGGACGGAGCATCCTCAAACGATTGCGCTGATTCTTGCACACATGGCGCCGGAACAGGCCGCTGTCATGCTGGAAGGGTTTTCCGGGCCGATGCAGATCGAAATATCCAAAAGGATGGCCACCTTGAAAAGCGTGCCCCATGAATTCCTGGAAGACGTCGCAAAGACGCTCGAAAAGGAACTCATGTCGGACAACATGATGGAGCAGCAGGTCGGCGGCGTCAAGGTGATGTCGGATATCCTCAACCGGATGAGTCGCTCCAGTGAAAATGCCATCCTCACCTCTCTCGACGAGGAGGATGCCGAACTGGCGGCGCAGCTTCGGGGGCTGATGTTTACGTTCGAGGATGTCCTGAAAATTGACGACAAGAGTCTTCAGGAACTCCTCCGTGAAATTTCCACCGATGATTTGTCGAAGGCGATGAAGATGGTGGACGAGAACATGAGGGAGAAGATTTATCGCAACATGTCCAAACGCGGGGCCGAAATGCTGAAAGAGGACATCGAGATGATGCCTCCCATCCGCTTGTCGGAGGTGGAAACCAGCCAGCGGACGATTCTGGATATCACCAAGAAACTGGAAGCGGAGGGGCGGATTATGCTCTTGCGGGGCAGCGAGGAAGATGAATTCGTGTAATCTCATAGGACGCCATGTTTCATTTTAAATTGCAGACCATCCTTGATGTCCGAAAAACGCTGGAAGATAAAATCCTCCATGAATTCGCTCAACAGCAACAGGAGTTCGCGCGAGAGAGGGAACAACTGCAATCCATACAGAAGCAAAAGAGCGCGCTCATCGAGGCGTTGCGGAACGTTCAGGGAAAAACGGTCAATGTCTCCGAAATAACGATGAATGCGGAATGTATCAAGCAGTGCCTGAAGCGTGAGACCCTCCAGCAGGAGCAGGTCGAAGAGGCCAAAAGGCTGACGGAGCTCAAAAAGGAGGCCCTGTTTGAAGCCATGAAAAAGAGAAAGTCCATGGAAATCCTCAAAACGACGCATTACAATCAGCATCAATCCGAGTTGAACCTGCTCGAACGAACCGCGATTGATGAAATGGTCATTATTCGTCACAACAGGAAAAAAGAAGAATGAAAAGATTTGTTGTTTCCTGCCAAGTCGTCATCGTCGCCTTTTTCCTCATCAAGATGCTATTTCTGACGGGAGCGCTCACGATCGAGTCGATATCACCGGTTTTTTCAATGGACCATTTCGGACAGGCCATGGCCCAGACGATAAAACCCGCCGTCAACACAGCCGCCGATGTCAAAGATGTAACAAACGACCCACTGAAGAAGGAACGAGATCTTTTTGCCTCCCTGCAAAAGAGGGAAAAGGACCTGGATCTCCGGGAAATCAGTCAGAAAGCCGAAGAAGAGAAGGTCCTTGCCCTGAAGAAAGAGATCCTGGAGAAGATCGACGCGCTGAAGTCACTGGAAGCTCAGATCAGCTCCAAAATCGATGTCGAGAAGACAAACGACGCCAATCGCCTGAAAGAACTGGCCAAGGTGTACGAGGCCACCCCTCCGCAAAAAGCGGCTGCAATGATGGAACAACTGGAGGTCAAGACGGCGGCCGGGATCACGATCAATATGAAGCGTGAACGGGCCGGCCTGATCTGGGGTCATCTCACCCCGCAAAAAGCGGTCGCCATTACCAATGAAATCACTCGAACGGCCCAACGGTCGGCGCCATAATTGACGGCTTCGGTATTTTTTTCCCGCCTGCCTCCCACACCCTCCGGCACAATTTGCCGGTCTCCTTGGCTCCAAACAGCCGATCATCAGTAACCAGCAGTTATTGTTTGTTAACTAATGTGGCATGGATCTTGATATCTCTTGGCTCAGAAAGGAACCGGTATGCAAATGACGCCATTCGATACGAGATCTTCCCAGAACCCCAATGAAGGGTTAGACCCTTTGTTGAAAGCTCTGGTAAAATTGCCGATGCAGGCGGTTCAGCACCATGAGAACTCCCTCTTCGCCGGCATGCTCGAAGAGAAGATCTCCCAAACGGCGCCTTTGCACGTCACATCCGATCCCGCGACTGCTGCTCTGGGCGGAAAGCGCATCAGGCCTTTCACCTCGAAAAATATGATTTTAAGGGCTGACGGAGAACCAGCGGCAGTGGGGGGGAAAAACCGGTCGGCAAGCGATCATCCCCGGCTATCCACCCGCAATAGCGAACGTCTCAAAGGGGTTGGTGTTGAAATCACGCCGGAAAGCGTCAGACAAATCCCGGTTTCAGAGATGGAGGGATCGATGAGTGCAACCCCTTTTACAACAGGGATGATGAAGCCGGCCGCAGCGATGCCGGCGACCGGTGAAAAGGTTCCCCATGCCGATCCGTCTCCGACAGAGAACGCCACCCGCCCAATAGCGCCTTCGTACGAACCCGGTACAGCCCTTTTTGCGCAAGCGATCAAACCTCAGGGAATGAGGCATCTTGGGAGAGAAACAGAAGAAACCCCGACGGAAAAACCCATCCTTAAAGAAGCGCCGGTATCTCTTTACGATGAGATCGGGCCTCAGGCGGCTGGTCGCGCCGCTCGCCG
>CAYSSF010000001.1:0-65131 GCA_964433455.1 uncultured Syntrophaceae bacterium | reverse complement strand
TCCGTCGCTGGAAGGGGCGGACCGCCGAACGGAGCCGGCATCCGTGCCGCAGGCGGCGGAGGTCGATCACCGGGAAAAAGAGGGACTTGCGGCAGCCGTTGTTGGCGCAAAGCATTCGGCGGGTTCGGCATCGGCGCTTGCCGCGGCATCCGTTACCGGGGAGATCGGGCCTCAGGCGGCGGGTCGCGCCGCTCGCCGTCCGTCGCTGGAAGGGGCGGACCGCCGAACGGAGCCGGCATCCGTGCCGCAGGCGACGGAAGCCGATTACCGGGGAAAAGAGGCGCCCTCGACAGACGGTGCGTTCTTGGATGTACATCAGGCAAGCTCTTCCCGTGATGATCACTCGAAACAGATGGGAGAATCGACGAAAGGGGCATGGACCGCCTCAGCACCCCAGAAACCGATTTCCGCCGTTGCCGGAGGCGATCCGGCGGTTGGTCAGGGGGATTCTGAACCGATGACTCCTGGGGGATCATCGGATAAGGTCCTCCCCATCAGAGAAGCCATGACGGAGACCCCGGGCCCGGCCCATGATCATGCGCAGAGCCGAAATTCGATGCCCAATCATCAGATGAGGCTTCCCGAACGCGAGATGTTCCCTTTCCGCATGGAGATGCCCCATGTCGTCTCCTCACATGAAACCCGCAGCCCTGCCACGGTTGGCTCTAAAGGAGTCAAGATGCAGGCTGTTATTGACCATATCCTGGAAGCGCGGCAGGGCGTCGGCAACGATTTCGGACGGGTCCGGATTCTGCTCAACCCGCCGGATCTTGGCGCTGTCGATTTGGATATCGTCGTCCGCAGGGAAAGGGTCGACGTGGTGATGATCGCGGAAAACGCGACCGTTCAACAGGCGCTGCAGTCCCGCTCGGACGATGTCCGCATGGCCCTGCATCGGCATGATCTGAAGATGGAAGGATTTCAGGTTTTCCTGCAGGACAATGGGACGGGCCGGCAGCAGACGGGCAGCGGCGAGATGTATCGGCAAAACCGGGAACACCGGGAAAGATTCAATGCCCGTGTAGGGGGCGCGCCCGCTTTGCAGCTCTTTTCATCCGTCACAGGAGAAAATTCGGCAGCGGGACGGATCAGTATTTTCGCTTAAGAGGTGAAGGAGGTAAAAAAATGGCTATCAACACCGCCAGCGGCATTGAAAACATCGTCAGCAAGACCGCCGCCACGGGCACTTCGACTCAGTCATCCAGCATGAATTCCGTCGGCAAGGACGAGTTCATGAAACTGCTGCTGGCGCAGCTTAAAAATCAGGACCCGCTCAAACCGATGGACGGGACCGATTTCGCGGCGCAACTGGCCCAATTTTCGAGTCTCGAACAACTGAAGAATCTCAATACCACGCTTGAGACCCAGAGCGTGAATCAGATGACGCTCGGCTACGCCCAGTCCGTCAATATGATCGGAAAAGAGGTCGTTGCCCGTTCGGGCAACACGATTATGGCAAACGGAGAGACGGTTCGATTGAATTACAGCCTGACAGGGGACGCAAAGAATGTCACGATCAGCATCAGGGACATGGATGGAAAGCTCGTAAGAACCTGGGACGAATCGGCCAAGAGAGCGGGAATGAACAGCGCGACCTGGGACAGCTCCGGCGTCGAAAAAGGCAATTACAGCTATCAGATCGCCGCCAAGGATTCCATTGGCGCCCCTGTGACGGCCGACATGATGACCACCGGGGTGGTCACGGCGGTCCATTTCAGGAGCAACCAGATCCTGGTTACCATCAACGGACGAGAGGTGCCGCTCAGCGACATCGCGCAAATCAAATCACAGGAAAATATATAAACAACCATACAAGGAGGAATGAGCAATGGGAAGCGCAATATCAATCGGGACCACGGGTCTGACAGCGAGTTCGAAACAGATGGACGTGATCGGCAACAACCTCGCCAATTCCAACACGCTGGGTTTCAAAGCCGGGAATACCTACTTTGCCAGCATGTTGAACCAAAGTTTATCCAGTGCGGGTTCCATGGCCGTCGGCGATGGCGTCGCCGTGGCCGCGGTGGCAACCCAGTTCTCGCAGGGTTCCTTTGAAACCACCGGGAATGCCACGGATCTGGCGATCGACGGCGACGGCTTTTTCGTGGTCAAAGACGCCAACGAAGCCTCTTATTACACCCGGGCCGGCGCCTTTCACATCAGCAAGGAAGGCCTCCTCGTCGACGGCAATAATTACAAGGTCCAGGGGTTCAGCGCTTCCAAGGCCGCGTTGACGGTCAGCACGGACACGGGCGTCGAGAAACCGCAGGACATCTCTTTTGACAACGCCATGTCCAATGCCAAGGCGACCACGGAGATCAGCCTCGGCGCCAACCTTGATGAAAATACGCCCTATGGAGAAAAATTCAACGTCTCCCAGAACGTCTTTGATTCAAGGGGCCAACTCCATGCCCTTTCCGTCACCTTCCTGAAGACGGAGGGAAACGGCACTTGGGGCTTCGACGTGAAGCTCGACGACGAGAACTTCAGTGATATCAGTGAACAGCAGGCGTGCGGGTTGACCTTCGATAAGAACGGCGCGCTTCTCGGCATGTACAAAGGCAGCATACCCGCCCCGGCGACTTCGGCGATCGGGACGGGCGCCACCATCGGAACCATCGACAAACAGACTGTCACGAAACCTGGACAGTTGTTCAAGGACTCCACATCGAGCCTCTCCATGGTGAAGGAAGCCCCTACGGGTGTCTGGACGGTCACCGCCAACGGGGGTTACGAACATGCCATCGCATGGCAGGAAGAGATCGGCGGCAAGGAATACCTGAAAGTGGACCTGGACGGCAAGGGCGGATCGGATATTGCCTTTGATCTGGGCGCAACAACCGGCAATCAATGGACGGCCGGAAATACCGTTTCCTTCGACGTCAAAAAAACAGACGTTGCGCCTCAAGATGTGACGCTGACCTTTGGCGCCTTGAGCAACAATCCCAATGGCGAAGTATCTACGATCGGCGTGACCTCGGGCATCGGGGACACGACAAAAAACAAGATCAACTGGGATCTGGTTGGCGACACCGCCAAGACGATCACGGGCTACGCCAGTTCATCCGTCCTCAAGTCCCTCTCGGACAACGGCTACACCTTTGGCGTCTTGCAGAGCATCAATGTTGAAAACGACGGCATCATCAACGGTTTCTTCACGAACGGCCAGACCTCCAAGTTGGGGCAACTCATCCTGGCCAGTTTTCGGGACCCCTCCGGTCTGAAAAAGATCGGAAACTATTTCGGGTCGACCAGCGCCTCCGGAGAGGCGATCACGAACAAGGCCGGTTCCAGCGGACTGGGCGAAATCATGAACCATTCGCTCGAAATCTCCAATACGGACGTGGCCAAGGAGTTCATCAACATGATCACGGCCCAGCGGGCCTATCAGGCCAGTTCGCGCATCATCACGACCGCGGATCAGATGCTCACGGAGCTTATGAACATCAAGCGATAGCCGTTACGCAGGCGGGGAGCGGGAATTCCATTTCCCCGCTCCCCGCCTGACATCCATGAATTGCTTGACATGCGTCTCATTTCAGTCGTATAAGGATGACGATTCGACGATACGATAAACCGTCTGCATCGCCTGAGGAAATATGGAGATCCGACACTCCGATTACAGCTTCTATCCTGCCGTCATCACGGCGGGGGACGCTCCTCTCTCCGTTACGCCGTCTCGGCGCTCCTTTCATGTCCCCACGCCCGGGGCCTCCGGGGAGATCATCGATTATGTAGAAATTCACGCCGACAGCGATCAACCCACGCTCCGTCGACAAACCCCATATCCGATCCGCACCGATGGGTCCGTTCAGACCAAGGGGAGATGGATCGACATATGGATTTGACGTTCACGTCAATACTTTGACATTGACCCCGTCTGTTTCCGCTTTTCATCTTCAGCACCTCACGGATTATCCGGTCTAAAATCATTATCGCTTCTTGGCATATTCCTTGCTCTTCCATGGACAGCGAGACGAGGTCTCGATCACGACTTCTTTCATATTGGGGATTTTGTGGATTTTGCAACGATTATCGGGATTATCGGCGGATTCGGCCTTGTCATCATTGCCATGCTGTCCGGTGGCGGGCTTGCCTGGTTCGTCGACGCTCCCTCCGCGATGATTGTATTGGGAGGCACCTTTGGCGCCGTTTTGATCAACTATCCGCTGTCCGACCTGTTGGGCGTGATCAAAGTGGCAAAAAACGCCTTCCGGAGCAAGGGACAAAGGGCGGACGTTGTGATCCGTCAGCTTGTTGAAATGTCGAAGATGTCCCGCCGGGAAGGAATCATGTCTCTTCAGAAAATGATCAAAGAAAACAAGGATCCCTTTCTGATCAAGGCGGTCAACCTGGTGGTTGATGGGGTAGAACCCGCTCAAGTATCGGATATTATGGAAACGGAACTGGATTTCATCGGCGAACGACACCGGTTGGGCGCTGAAATATTTACAACCATGGGCAACTTCGCTCCGGCTATGGGGCTGATCGGGACATTGATCGGTCTTGTCCAGATGCTCAAGCAGATGGACCATCCCGGGACGATCGGTCCGGCCATGGCGGTTGCGCTGATTACCACTTTTTACGGGGTTATCCTGGCCAATCTCGTTTTTCTTCCGATTGCCGGAAAGCTGAAGACCAGAAGTTCAAGGGAGCTGTTGCTGAAGCAACTGATCATCAACGGCATCCTTTCCATTCAATCCGGGGACAATCCGCGGGTCGTGGAGCAAAAGCTCCAGTCCTATATCCCCCCGCGGGAAAGAAGGTCGCAATTCTACCATGAATAGACCACCTCTGTTACCGGCAGCCCAACCGATCCCGCAATGGCAAACGATCTACTGTTCCCTGATGCTGTTGCTCCTTGTTCTCTTTGTGATGCTGGTCGCCTACTCCGTGATCGACAAGGAACGGTTCCTGCAGATTAAAAATGTGGTGAGCCTGACGCCCGAGGTTTCACAACCGTCGCCGGACATGAACCAGGCAATGCAATCCCTGACGAAATTGAGTGTCCATGGGGGACTGAACAACGAATTTTCGGTCGTCCGAACACAAAACGGTTTCAAGGCGGTTGTTCCCAACCCGCTTCTCTTCGCCTCCGGGGACGCTTCTCTCGGCGAGGGGGTGTACCCCATGCTCGACGGCATTATAAATATTGCGAAACGGAACGATTTATCGATCCAGGTAGAGGGCCATACGGACAATCTCCCGATCCATACGGCAAAATTTCCTTCGAACTGGGAGCTCTCCACGATGCGGGCCGTCAATATCCTGCGGTATTTACAACAGAACGGCATTCCTCCGGGAAGGTTGGCGGCCATCGGCTTTGCCGAATATCGGCCGGCGGCAGACAATGATACGCCGGAAGGGCGACAAACGAACAGGCGGATTGAAATTCTTTTCAGGGCAGCCCGATGAGAAGACCGAATCATACAACAGGAATCGAAGTTAGAACCTGGCAGATGAGCTTCAACGATCTGCTGACCGTCCTGTTGATCTTTTTTATCGTGCTGGTTTCCGTCTCTGACATCCCTGTTGACAAAGTCCAGGATGTATCGGCGGCCGTCGCGGAAGTCTTTGGTTCCGTGAAAAGTGAAGATCGACGGACCCTTTTCATCCGGGCCCTGAGCCGTGCAGATGGCATCGAAGCACGTCCGGTAGCGGGGGGCGTTTCCATCGTCCTTCCCGAATCGCTGGTCTACCCCTCCGGATCGGCGGAGATCCTCCACAATGATCTATTGAGGGGCGTGGGCCAAAAACTCAAAGCGGCGGCCGGAGCGATCCTGGTCGAAGGACATACCGATTCCGTTCCCGTCGCCAACGGCTCTTTCCCGTCAAACTGGGAACTGTCCGCCCAAAGGGCTGTCAATGTATTGAAATTCCTTGTCGATGAATGCGGAATCGATCCCAAGGATCTGTCAGCGGCGGGATATGCCGATTCGCGGCCCGTTGCATCCAATGACTCTTCGGACGGCCGGGCGCAAAACAGACGTGTGAACCTGATCGTATCATTAAAGTGAGGAAGCTATGGCAAGAGAAAATAGAGATAAAGAGGAAGTGAAAGACGAGGAGACTCCGGAGCCGAAGAAAAAATCCAACATCAAGTTGATCCTGATCGTTTCGATTGCTTTGGCAGTCGTTCTGTCCGGAACGGTCGCCGGATTTTACCTGATGACCAAAGCGGACCCCAAGAAACCTTTGCCGGTGACCCCGGCGGTATTGTCCATCTTGCCGATGGACGCGTTTGTCGTCAATATCGCCGAAACCAACGGGGAGAGGTATCTTAAGATCGTGATCCAACTGGAGGTTTCCGATCCGGCGGTCGGGTCTGAACTCGAACAGATCAAACCGCGGATCCGCGACAGCATCCTGGACCTGCTGACGCCAAAAACATTAAAAGATCTCACGGATCTGGCCGGCAAACAACGACTCCGTGAGGATGTTGCAGGGCGGATCAACAATATTCTTCAACGGGGCAAAGTGACAAAGGTCTACTTTACCGATTTCGTGATCCAGTAGCATCAAAGGGAGCCTCATCGTGGCCAATATTCTATCTCAGGAAGAAGTAGACGCCCTGTTGCGGGGGATATCGGGTGGTGAGATCGAGACGGAGGCGCTCGATTTTCAAGGGTCGTCCGAGGTGATGACCTATGACCTGACCAGCCAGGACAGGATCATCCGGGGCCGAATGCCCACATTGGAAATGACCAATGAGAAGTTCGCCAGGATGTTCCGCGCCACCCTTTCCTCGCTGCTGCGCAAGGTCTGCAGTGTGAGCGCCGTATCGACCGATATGGTAAAATTCGGTGAATTTCTTAAATCGATTCCGGTCCCGACCAGCATGCATGTGTTCAAGCTCGATCCACTGCGCGGCAGCGCGTTGATCATCGTTGAATCCAAAATAATTTTCATGCTGGTCGATATCATATTCGGCGGCTCGGGAAGAAATGCCTTTAAAATTGAAGGAAGGGAGTTTACCGCCATTGAAAGCAACATCATCAAGAAGGTGATCTTAAGCGCCCTTGGAGATATCGAGAAGGCCTGGCAATCTCTTGTGGATTTGAAAATCGCTTATCAGCGCTCCGAAATCAATCCTCAATTTGTCCAACTGGTGCCGCCGACCGATGTCGTGATTGTCTCAACGTTTGAAATCGAGGTGGAATATTCTTCGGGAACGATTTCTCTGTGCATTCCTTACGCGACGCTTGAACCGCTCCGCGACCGCTTGCAGGCCGGCTATCAAAGCGAGCAGCTTGAAGTCGACAAAACCTGGATCAACCGGTTCAAGGGAGGCTTGTTCGCCTCGAAAGTCGATCTGGCCGTCCGCCTGGGAAGTACCGAAATCAATGCCAGCGAGGTGATCAACCTTAAAATGGGGGATGTCATCCCGCTCATGCAGTGTGTGACGGATCCGATCGATCTCTACGTGGAAGGGGTGAAGAAATTCAGAGGTCGCCCCGTTATCTATAAAGGAAATCAGGCGATACAGGTATCGCAGGTCATTTCAAAGGATGAGGTAATCGACTATGGAACAGAATGAGATTGATGCCCTGTTGAACAATGGCCCCTTGGTTGAAACATCCGCCCCCCCGGGAAAGAGCGACGATGATCTCCAATGGGATGATGTTCAGAATGAAATGGAGCAGTCACAATTCGGCAAACCCTCCGTGGAAGTCAAAGCCGCCTCTTTCGAAGAGGTCGAAAAAGGGGAGACGCCAAAGCAACTACTGGACCTGGATTTTATCCTGGACATCCCCCTTTTTCTCACCGTTGAGTTGGGACGCAACAGGATGCTGATCAGTGAACTTCTCCAGTTGGGGCAGGGGTCGGTCGTCGAGCTGACGAAGCTGGCCGGAGAACCGATGGATGTGTATGTCAATCAGAGGCTTATTGCACGCGGCGAAGTGGTGGTCGTCAACGAAAAATTCGGGGTCCGGCTTACGGACATCGTTTCCCCTGCGGAGCGGATCAACAAACTGAAATAGGAGAAAGAGCATTGGAATCGGTAAGTTTTGTCTGGTCATTCTTCAAAATGATCGCCGCCCTCGCCATCGTGATCGCGATGATGATCGGGACCGCCTATGTGTTGAAGAAATATTTTTATCGATCTCCCGAGACGATCCATGGGAACCCCATGATCGACATTGTCTCCGCCCGCTATCTTGGTCCGAAGAACAGCGTTCTGCTGGTCGATGTCCTTGGTCAGGTCATGTTGTTGGGCGTTTCTGCCAGCCAGATCTCGGCGCTTGGAACGATCACTGACCTGAAGGCATTGGAAAACCTCAGAAATATCCGCCTTCACCCCAAACCTCTGCCCGTTTCCGAGAGCTTACTCCGTTACAGGTCTCTCCTCCGGAATATCGGCCAAGTGAAGAAGGGCAAATAAACGATGCAGCAGAAACATCTTATCGCGGCGCTCCTCCTCTTGGTGATCCTGCTCATGGCTGTCGCGGCAGCGGCTCAACCCACGGCGCTTCCCAATATCAGCCTGAGCATCGGCGGCAATGCGGATCAGGGGAAGGCGGCCACGGTCGTTCAGTTGCTCTTGATGTTGACGGTGCTCTCGCTGGCGCCCGCCATTTTAATGATGGTCACGTCGTTCACACGGATTGTCATTGTTCTTTCCCTGGTCAGGAGTGCCCTCGGCACCCAACAGATGCCCTCCAACCAGATCGTCATCGGGCTGGCCCTGTTCCTCTCATTTTTCATTATGGCGCCCGTCTGGCAGCAGGTCAATGAGGAGGCCTTGAAACCCTATTACGAAGACCGGATCACCGGCGAAGAGGCTTTTGCTCTCGCCGCAACCCCGGTGAAGGATTTCATGATGAAGCAGACCCGGGAAAAGGATCTGGCCCTGTTTGTGAAGTTGTCAAAAGAGAAGAGGCCGGAGAAACCGGCGGATGTCTCGCTTCCTGTTCTCATCCCCGCCTTCGTGATCAGTGAATTGAAAACGGCTTTCCAGATCGGATTTCTGATCTTCCTCCCCTTCTTCATCGTGGATATCGTTGTGGCGAGCATCCTTCTCTCCATGGGGATGATGATGCTCCCGCCGATCATGATCAGCTTGCCCTTCAAGCTGCTGCTTTTTGTGCTGGTCGACGGCTGGTATCTGATCATTGAGTCCCTGGTTCGGAGTTTTAAGTAAAAAAGGAGGAAATCGGTTATGACGGTTGATTTTGTTGTAGGAATCATGGCCGAAACCATCCGGGTCGCCTTGATGGTCGCCGCGCCGGTCCTTCTCGTGGGACTCGTGGTCGGCGTTGTCATCAGTCTATTTCAGGCCGTTACCCAGGTACAGGAAATGACGCTGGTCTTCGTCCCCAAGATCGTCGCCTGCCTCATCGTTCTGGTGGCGGCGCTCCCCTGGATGATGAATCTTCTCATCTCCTTTACCTATCAGTTGTTCACCAACATCCCCAATTACATCCGATAGCGGCCATGATGGGGACGCCGATGATCGATACAGAACAATTGATCCTGTTCACCTTTCTTTTCCTCCGGATCGGCGCCATGCTCATCATGATCCCCGTGATTGGCGAACGGAACGTCCCGCTCCGGGTGAAAGGTTGCCTCGCGATACTGCTCTCGCTGTTGCTTTTGCCCACCGTCCAGATAAAGCTTCCTGCTCTCCCTTCGGCCTCGGAAGCGGAGATCTTTGTCCTTGCGGTTGCAATGTGCAGTGAGGCGTTTATTGGTATCGTGATCGGATTTGCGGCCAAAATCATCTTCTCCGGCATACAGTTTGCCGGACAGATGATCGGCATTCAGATCGGCTTTTCGATCGTCAACGTCATTGATCCGATGTCCGCCGCGCAGGTTTCGGTCATCTCCCAATTTCAGTACCTGGTCGCCATGTTGATTTATCTGGCGGTTGATGCACACCACATATTTATCATTGCTATTGCCGACAGTTACCGGGTTGTGGCGCCCTTTGCGTATCACTTTTCCGGGTCGCTCATGCAACAGATTCTCATTTTGTCGAAGGAGTTGTTCGTCACGGCGATCAAAATCAGCGCCCCTGTCATGGCGGTTCTGTTTTTCACGAACGTTGCGCTCGGGGTCGTGGCCAGAACGGTCCCGCAAATCAATATCTTCATTGTGGGCTTCCCGTTACAGATCGCTGTAGGGTTGACCATTTTGGGTTTCATGTCGCCATTTTTTGCCAGCGTGATTCAGGGAATGCTCACCGGGACGCAGACCGTGGTGAATGTGTTGTTGCAGTTGATGTAAAGGCAGCGTCAATTTTCAACGTCTGCGTCATAAAATAGACGGACGGGTGCATGGCAGAAGAGAGCAATCAGGAAAAAACCGAACAGGCGACATCCAAGAGACGGGATGATGCGCGCGAAAAAGGACAGGTTGCCAAGAGCAGGGAACTGGCTTCGGTTGCCGTTCTTGGGGCGTGCCTGGTCTATTTCTATTTTGGCGCTTCCTCCATGGGAACCCGGTTGATGGAGTTGATGAGAAGCACTTTTAGTCAATCGGGCCAAATGACCGTCAATATCGACAATATCCAGCCTCTGCTGATGAATCTCTCCTTTAAAACCTTTGTGCTGTTGGCCCCTTTCCTGTTGGTGGCGATGATTGCCGGTTTGATGATCAACCTTATGCAGGTGGGCTTCCTTTTCTCATCAGAGGCCATTACCCCCAAGTATTCAAAAATTGACCCGATCAAAGGATTCAAGAGACTCTTTGCACTGCGATCTCTGGTCGAACTGGTCAAGAGTATCCTGAAAATGGCCATCATCGGAGCTGTCGCCTATCTGACCATCAAGGGAGAATCCTCCAAACTTTTCCTGATGGTGGATCTCGGCGTGATGGATATTCTGAGCTACATGGTGAAGGTTGCTTTCAAGATCCTTTACAGCACCTGCTGGATTATGGTTATCCTGGCCGTCCTCGATTACGGTTATCAGAAATGGGAGCATGAAAAAAGCCTCAAGATGTCCATCAAGGAAATCAAGGAAGAGAACAAACAAACCGACGGGGATCCGCTGATCAAAGGGCGGATCCGAAGGCTTCAGCGGGAAATGGCCAAAAAAAGGATGATGGCGGCTGTTCCCAAAGCGGATGTGGTGATTACGAACCCGACCCACCTTGCGGTTGCCATCCGTTACGAACCGGACACCATGAACGCGCCGTGCGTCATCGCAAAGGGGGCCGATTTCCTGGCCCAAAGAATCAAGGAGATTGCAAGGGAGAGCGGTGTGCCCGTCATCGAAAACAAGTTGGTGGCACAAGTATTGTATAAGATGACAGCCGTGGATCATGCGGTCCCTGAAAACCTTTACAAGGCGATTGCAGAGATCCTGGCCCATGTTTATTCATCAAAACGGAAGGGGATGAAGGTGTAATGGCCCAAGCGATCGCTGTTAAAAGAAGCGTCCTTTCATCCATCACGGCAGGAAGCAGCGCGATGCTGGCGATGGGCGTCATCGGAATCCTGCTGGTCATGTTGGTTCCCCTGCCGACATCCATTTTGGACATCCTGCTTTCCTTCAGCATCACCGTTTCGATCATCATCTTGCTCATGTCGATGTATGTGATGAAACCACTTGATTTTTCTGCATTTCCTTCAGTATTGCTGACAGTGACCCTGCTTCGGCTCTCCCTGAACGTGGCTTCGACGCGGTTGATCCTGCTTCATGGAAGCGAGGGAACAGGGGCTGCCGGGCAGGTCATTAAAGCGTTCGGAAGCTTTGTGGTCGGAGGCAATTACATCGTCGGGATGATTGTTTTCTGCGTGTTGGTCCTCATCAACTTTGTCGTGATCACCAAGGGGGCGACGAGGATCGCCGAAGTGGCGGCGCGATTTACCCTCGACGCGATGCCCGGCAAACAGATGAGCATCGACGCCGATTTGAATACGGGATTGATTTCCGACGCCGATGCCCGCCGCCGCCGCCGCGAGATCGAAACCGAGGCCAATTTCTACGGCGCAATGGACGGCGCCAGTAAATTTGTTCGCGGCGATGCGGTCGCCGGCATCATCATTGTTCTGGTCAATATCATCGGCGGCCTGATCGTCGGGGTGATGCAACAGGGCATGGCCCTGGCGGACGCCGCCCGGACCTACACGCTCCTGTCGGTCGGAGACGGCCTGGTGTCGCAGGTGCCGGCGCTGATCGTTTCCACGGCTGCCGGCATGCTGGTGACCAGAACCACCGCATCGGGAGAACTGGGCGAAGAGATGAAAAAACAGCTCTTTACCCATCCCAAGGCGATTGCGCTTTCTGCAATCGTACTCTTCACCTTTGCGTTGATTCCGGGCATGCCCAAGGTGGCATTCATCATCGTTGCCTCCCTGATGGCGTTTCTCGCCTACAACCTTTTTCAATCGGGGAAGGAATCGGCAGAGACGGAAGAGGAAGCCGCCCCGGTCCCGGCCGCGGAGGCCCCGGTGGACCTGCTGATTCCTCTGGATCCCCTCTGTCTCGAGGTCGGTTATGGACTGATCCCTCTGGTGGATACCTCCCAGGGGGGAGAACTTCTCCACAGAATCAAGGCATTGAGGAAACAACTGGCGTCCGAAATGGGGTTCATTATGCCGGCCGTCCATATTCGGGACAACCTCCAACTCAAGCCGAATGAATATTCTTTCCTGATGAAAGGGGCGGAACTTGCTCGAGGGGAGTTGCTTCTCGATCATCGGCTTGCGATCCTCCCGGAGGAGGGCGGTTTGAAAATTGCCGGTATTTCAACCAGGGAGCCGGCCTTTGGCCTTCCTGCCGTATGGATCCCGGAAAGAGAAGCCGAAACCGTTCAGGGCCGGGGGATCGTTGTCGTCGATACGGCAACCGTGATCACCACCCATATTACCGAAATCGTCAAGTCCCATTTTGACGAACTGCTTGGCCGGCAGGAGGTGCAGGCCATCATCGACAGCCTTGCCGCCAACCACCCGAAAGTGATCGAGGATCTCGTTCCCAAGGCGGTCCCGCTGGGAACGCTTCAAAAGGTGTTGCAGCGGCTTTTGAGGGAAAGGGTCTCAGTCCGCGACATGTTGACGATCATCGAAACACTGGCCGATTATGTTCCTATGACAAAAAATGTAGACATCCTGACAGGATATGTTAGGCAATCCCTAAGCCGTACCATTACCCGGCAATACCGTGATCGAGATAACACCATCCATGTGATGATGGTTTCTCCAACGGTCGAGGATGTGATCAACCGTTCCATTCAGCATACGGAGTATGAGTCCTTCGTCTCTCCTGACCCGGGCATGGTCAGAACGTTCATCGAAAGCACCCAAAAAATCGTGGGAAGTTTCACATCCAAAGGGCTCCCGCCTATCGTGCTGACCTCTGCCAATACACGAATTCACTTGAGAAAAATCATGGAACGTTTCTTCCCGAATATCGTTGTTCTTGCCCATAATGAAATCACTTCGGATACAAACATTACATCACTCGGAATGGTGGAAGGCTGATATGCAAATCAAACGCTATGAAGCGGCCAATCTGCATGAGGCGACGGTCAGAATCAAGAAGGAGCTCGGTCCGGATGCGATCATTTTGTCAACCGGCAGGATATCGGACAACCCTCCCCGGATTGAGGTGCTCGCCGCCAGGGATGAAAAAACGGAACCTTCCGTGTTTCCGGAGGCACCGTCTCACCGTAAAGAGGTGCGGCTGTCTGAGCCGCTCTCCTGTCTTGAAATGGAGATTCACGAACTCAAATCGGGAATCGAGGGGCTGAAACAGGAATTTCCCCGTCGGCGCGAGCTTTTAGAGCTTAAAGAGACGATGAACCTCCTGCTGGATATGGTCTCCATCCGCTATTCCGCTCACATGAGGAGTCTCTACACGAAAATGGTCGCCGGCGGTGTTTCCCGTTTCAAGGCGGCCGCACTGCTGGAGAAGATGAAGAAGGATTACGTGCAAAAGGAGAGGGACACCTATGAAAAAAGCGCCGCCATCGCGGAAAATCTGATTGCCCGCTCCCTTGCGAAAAATGGGCGAAAAGAGCAGCGGATCAAAGCATTTATCGGGCCAACAGGCGTCGGTAAGACAACGACGCTGGCCAAACTTGCCGCCCATTACAGCCTTGAGAAAAAGATGAAGGTCGGCATGATCACGACCGACACCTACAGAATCGCGGCCGTCGAGCAGTTGAAGGTTTATGCAAAGATCATGGGGCTTCCCATCCAGGTCGCCCCGGAAAAGGAGGCGTTCCTGCGCTCCGTGGCGGGCTTTTCCGAAAAAGACATGATTCTCGTGGATACGCCGGGCAGGAACCACAATGACGATCGGGGGCTCAACGATCTCAAGGCGATTCTCCATGCAGACGTGGAAACGGTTTTACTCCTGAGTCCCGTTGCCAGCCGGGAAAATCTGCTGGATACGGCAAACCGTTTCGGAATATTCAATTTTGATCGTCTCATCCTCACGAAGGTGGACGAGTGCAACCATTTCGGACCCCTGTACGAGGTTCTCGATGAGATCGGGAAACCGGTCTCGCACGTGACCACCGGCCAGAACGTTCCGCGGGATATTGAAAGGGCAAGTCCCGAGAGACTTGCAAAGCTGATTCTTCAAAGCAGGTTGAATTAAATTCAATGGAGAGGTTAATGTGGACCAGGCGGCCATGCTTAGACAAATCACCGGACAGAAGATGACGGCGCCCGATGAAGCACCGGGAAAAAGGGGTGCGCATCAAAATGAGATATGCGTCATTTCGATAACGAGCGGCAAAGGGGGAGTCGGGAAAACCAATATCACGGCCAATCTTGCCTATCTGCTTGCGGGGATGAAGAAAAAAACAATGATCCTTGACGCCGATTGCGGCCTGGCCAATATCGATCTGATCCTCGGGTTGACGCCCAAATACAACCTCTACCATGTTCTCAAGGGTGAAAGAACACTCAGGGAAGCGATCGTTACCGGACCCGGTGGAATCAAGATTCTCGCCTCGTCATCGGGGATCCAGGAGATGTCCAGTTTGTCGATGGCGCAGAAATTGACCCTCCAGGACGAACTCAACGCCTTGCAGACGCGACCGGATTTCCTTCTGATCGACACCAGCGCGGGCATCAACGACAACGTCCTCTATTTCAATATGGTCGCCGGCGAGACCATTGTGGTCGTGACGCCGGAACCGACCTCCCTGACCGACGCCTATGCGCTGATCAAGATCCTCTATCAGCGGCACGCCAAAAAGCGGTTCAGCCTGCTGGTGAATATGGTGAAGTCGCCGAACGAAGCCAAGGAGGTCTTCCTGAGGTTGGCCCAGGCGACCAACCATTTCCTCAATCTGGCGATTGAAGAACTCGGTTATATCTCCTATGACGAAAATCTTCAGCGGGGGGTCAAGCAACAGAGGCTTCTGGCCGAACTGTATCCCGATTCACCTTCTGTAAAGTGCCTCAGGGCCGTGGCGGAAAGACTCTGCATGCCGAGACCGGAGCGAGAAAGCAACGGCGGGATCCGTTTTTTTAATTAAGACCATGGATAAAAAAGAGCGTGATGCGCTGATCCTGAAATATGCCCCCCTCGTGAAGAATGTCGTCGGTCGATTGACATTCAAGCTGCCGATCGATGCCGCGGATCGGGAAGGGTTGGTCAACGTCGGCATCATCGGGCTCATGGAGGCGCTTGAGAAATTTGACAGCGCCAGGAAGGTGCAGTTCGAGACCTTTGCGCGCTTCCGGATTCGGGGCGCCGTGCTGGATGAATTGAGGTTGCGGGACTGGGTGCCGCGATCCGTCCGCCACAAGGACGGTAAACTGGAGAAGGCATTCCATGCCCTGCAAAACAAACTGGGACGTCCGCCCGATGAAGAGGAGGTGGCCGATTATCTGGGGATCACGCTGGAGCAGTATTTCCAATTGCTGGATGCGACCAAGGGGATCCCGCTGATCAGTCAGGAAGATCTGACTCCCGATTATATCGAGACCCACAGTGTTTCGGAGGTGCTCGAAACGGTTGACAAGGGCAATCCGCTGGAGATGTTTGTCGGCAAAGAGCTCCAGCACCGGCTCAAGGAGGTGATCGAGGCGCTCCCCCAAAAGGAAAAACTGGTTATTTCCCTTTATTATTACGATGAGATGACCATGAAAGAAATCGGCCTGATCCTCAATCTTACCGAATCCCGGGTTTGCCAGTTGCATACCCAGGCTATCCTGCATCTTCGCGGCAGGCTGAAAGAGTGATGACGTCAGAGGGGAAAGCAGGACCCTTTCTCCGCTCGAACTAAAGTGACTCCCTTCCTGTGCCGATATACTGATATCAACTGAAGTTTTCGGAAAGGGATCAAAATGGTCAGCGCCATTGAGAGACAGATGCTTCAATCGCAGGTCATTGACCGGATTCAGCAGCTCCAGCAGCGGCATCCCGAAATGCAGCAGCACTATTTCGAGAGTCAGCTCGCTCAGGAACGGCGCAAATTGGGAAAAAAGGTAAATGAATCCGATTCCATTCGCCATGCAA
The DNA here is from genome assembly GCA_964433455.1 of uncultured Syntrophaceae bacterium. Taxonomy (GTDB): domain Bacteria; phylum Desulfobacterota; class Syntrophia; order Syntrophales; family UBA5619; genus UBA5619. Next base: position 48,704 of record CAYSSF010000001.1, on the reverse strand, counting down.
CGGTTGACGATGATGAAGGGAACAAGCAGCAGAAAGAACATCCGCGGGATCAGGAGTCGGCGGAGCAGGCCGTGGAAGGGAACAGTTCCTGCCAAGTGAAACAGAACGATCACATCGATATTCAGGTTTAAGCCCGATGGCCACCGCAATCGCACCCTCCGTCTCCCAAGGGACAACCACAGCCCTGCAAAAAGTGGCGGAGGTTTTGAAACTGACGCCGCTGCCGCCTCTCGTTCTGGGTGAGCGGCTGAACGCCCGGGTTCTGGGTGACAGCCATCAGGGTCAGACCCTCTTGCAGATCAAAAATTCCACCCTGCTGGCGAAGAGCCTCCTGCCTCTGAAAAGCGGCGAAACATTGACGGTCCAGGTGGAGCAGTTCCATCCGACCCTTGTGCTGCGGACGGTCTTCGCTGAAAACATCGAGATATCCAGAACCAATGAATTCTTGAAGTTTTATCGATCCAATCCCGGCGCGCTGAAGGAGATGATCGCCTCACTGAAGGCGCTGTTCCATGAGGGAACGCCAAATCCACCGCTGCATTTCCTGTCGAAGCCGGAGGGGCAGAGCCTTTACAGGATACTGAACCAACTGATCATGACCGACGACAATATCGCCGACCCGCTGTTCTTCAAGGATTACGTGATTGCCCTCGGTCTGACGGGCGAGCGGAGACTGCTCCGGGCCTTGTCGGATCCCTCTCTCCTCGAAGAGAAGAGGAGCGGCGCCTCTCTGAAGGAACTTCTGCTGAAAATTTCTGCCGAAGGGAGAGCCGCCCCAACCCCCTCTGGCGATGATAACCTGGAGGGCTCACCGCTCAAGCGATTTGCCGATCTGGCCGATCGCGCCGCGACAGTCATCGAATCGTTACAGATCGTCAATGTGTTGGCGCAAGAGCAGGACGGTTTGTTTACACTGCAGATCCCGGTTCAATTTCCCGGTGGGATCAGAATGCAGGAGATCTTCATCGAGGCCGACCGCGGAAATGACGAACAGGGTACGGAAAGAGGGTGCCGTATCGTCCTCTTTCTCGACATGGACGCTCTCGGCGAACTAACGGCGGACATGGGGGTCAGAGAAGGGATTGTTCACTGCACGTTGAAATGTCCGGATCAGGAGGTGGTCGATTTCATGCAGCCGCTCCTGCCGGCGCTGGGTCATGCCCTCTCGGAAATCGATTACGCCATCGGCCTTCTCCAATGTGTGCTGGACCGGGACATCGGGTCATGGAAACAGGAGTTTCTGAATGAGCATAGCATTTTTACTCGTAACTCCATCGACGTGAGCATATGAAAACCCCCGAAACGATCATCGCTGCCGCGCTGAAATATGACAGCCGGAAGGATGCCGCTCCGAAAGTCGTCGCGAAAGGCCGGGGCGCAATAGCGGAAAAGATCATTGAACTGGCGGGAAAAAATGGCATCCCGCTCCGGAGCGATCCCGCCCTTGTCCAGATATTAAGCAAACTGGATATCGACGAACAGATCCCGGTAGAACTGTATAGAGCGGTTTCCGAAATCCTTGCCTTTGTCTATTCGGCCAACAACCGGTATCGGGATGCAGCCGTCCAGAAATGAGTTTATCGGAAAAAGATTCCGGCACCTTCTGCCGCGATTGGTTTCCCCCGGATGGTTATTTTTTGGCAACCACATGGGAACATTTGCAATAAACTGTAATGGCACATGAATTGCATTTACCTTGTAAAAATCAGGAGAGAGACAGATGGCATACGACATTTCCGCGGTGGCCGCGGCCATGGATCAAAAGATGGTGCAGTTGGAGCATATCAGCAACAATTTGGCCAACGCCTCCACGGCCGGATTCAAAGCGGAGCATCTTCTGGTGTTGAAGGCCCTCCAGGAGGAGAGCAAGCCTTGGGACAATCCCGCCCCTCTTAATGCCCTTGTCGTGGATTTTTCGCGGGGGATCTCCCAGAGAACGGACAATCCGCTGGATCTCAACCTGCAGGGGGACGGTTTTTTCGTCGTGCAAACCCAGGAGGGGCCGGCCTATACCAGAAAAGGGGATTTTACCGTCAACAGCCAAAACCAACTGGTGACCCAGGCCGGCGACCCCGTGGTCGGTGAAGGGGGCCTCATTGCATTGAAAAGCGGTAAAATCCATGTTGCCGGCGACGGCGCCGTTTTTGCGGACGAGAGCCAGATCGACAAGCTGAGAATCGTCGACTTCGCCAACCGTCAGAACCTGCGAAAGGCCGGCGGAGGCCTCTATATCGACGACGGGAGCGCCGGCATCCGTAAAGTGGACCGACCCGACATCTCTTCCGGTTCAATCGAATTGTCCAACGTCAACGTCATCAACGAAATGGCCGCGATGATTGATATTCACCGTTCCTTTGAAACCTATCAAAAGATCATCCAGACACTCACCGACCAGGACAAACTTTCGGTCAGCCGGGTCGGTCGGGTATAATTGAGCCAGGGGAGGCGCTTATGATCAGATCACTCTTTACCGCAGCGACAGGGATGTCGGCGCAGCAATTCGAACAGGATGTCATCGCCAACAACCTCTCCAACGTGAACACCGTCGGGTTCAAGAAGTCGCGGGCCAACTTCCAGGATCTCATGTATCAGGTCTACTCCAAGGCCGGGGCAACCTCTGCGACGGGGATCCAGCTCCCCAGCGGGAGCGAGGTCGGCATGGGCGTCAAACCCATTTCCACCCAGAAGATCTTCAGCCAGGGGGACTACCAGCAGACGGGCAATCCCTTTGACTGGGCGATCGAGGGAGACGGTTTCTTCCAGATTGACGATGGCGACGGCGGAACCTCCTACACGCGCGCCGGGAGCTTCAAGATCAACAAAGACGGAAACGTCTGCAATTCGGAGGGGCTGCTGCTGACCCCGGCGCTCAGCATTCCCCAGGGTACGGTGGTGGTCACGGTGGACAAGTCCGGCCAGGTGACTGCCTCGGACAGCAAGGGGACGATGACCCAGGTCGGCCAGTTGCAGATTGCGACCTTTGTCAATCCGGCCGGCCTGAGCAGTCTCGGCCGGAACCTTTACGCCAAAACGGATGCCTCCGGCGATGCCAGCATCGGCAACCCCGGCGTCGACGGCAAGGGGACCATCTCCCAATATTTCCTGGAAATGTCCAACGTCAACGTGATTGACGAGATGGTCAAGATGATCACGGGGCAACGGGCTTACGAAATCAACTCGAAGTCGATTCAGACGGCCGATACCATGCTCGGCATCGTCAACAACCTGAAGAGGTAAGAAATTGAAACGGTTTGGGTTTGCTGCTCAGATCCCTGTGCTTCTGTCGCTGGTTTTTTGCGTTCTTGCACCCGGTCCTGCCCTTGCGGAGCCCCTCCACTCGGCTGTCCGGGAATACATTGAGGCGAACATGCCCTTGCCGCCGGGGAGCGTGCGTGTCGACTTCCTGTCGAAAGAGCCGGATGCGGTTTCGCAGGACCGGGATGTGGTCCTGCGCGTTGAAGCCGCCGGAAACCGGGAATTTATCGGCGATAGGGTTTTTCTCGTCAAATCCTTCAAGGGCGGAAACCTCGTGAAAACGGTATCGGTCCGAACGAGGATCGAGGTCCAGCGCGATGTTGCGATCGCAGCAAGGGGGCTCTCGGCCGGGAACGTCCTGACGGACGACGACGTCCGGGCCGTGCGCCGCTGGGTCCGTCGCATTCATCCGAACGCGCTGACCTCGCCGGAGGATGCCTTTGGAAAACGCCTCACGATGCAGGTGGCAGCCGGAACGGAGATCCTCGATATCATGTTGAAAGAGAACCCGTTGGTCAGAAAGGGGAAGATGGTGAAAATGGTTTTCGACAACGGCGCGATGCAGATCGTTACGGTCGGTCTGTCGGAGGAGGACGGCGTCGCCGGCAACATCGTCCGTGTAAAGAATATCACCTCGAACAAGATCGTCTACGCCAGGGTGCTGGGCGATTCCCTGGTGCGAATCGGGTTTTAGGAGGCGCCATGAAAAGAAAACTGCTGGGCCTGGCCATGGTGGGCCTGTTGTTCGGGTGCTCGTCGGCCACCTACGGCACCCACCCGCGGGAGATAGAGCCGCGGGCGACGGTACTGCCGACACCGGCGGTCAAGCCCGAGTACACCCCCGGTTCGCTCTGGCCCGGGGAGAGCAGCCGGAACATGCTCTTTACGGACAACAAGGCGCGTTACGTCAATGACATCGTGACCATCATCATTGAGGAATCCTCGAGCGGTCAAAACAAGGCCAGTACCAATACCAGCAAAAACAGCGCGACCAGCGCCGGAATCAACGCCCTGCTCGGGCTGGATACCTCGGTGATCAACGCCAACGCCAATCTCGGGGGAAAGCTTGCCGTAGGCGGTGAATCCGCCAGCACGCTCAAAGGGAGCGGGGACACCTCCCGGGGAGGAACGCTGCAGGCGCGTCTGACCGCACGGGTGGTTGGGGTGCTCAACAACGGCAACCTCCTGATTGAAGGCAGGCGCCAACTGACGCTCAATGCGGAAGACCAGTTCATCGTCATCACCGGCGTGATCAGACCCGAAGATATCGCGGCGGACAACTGGGTACTGTCGTCCAACATCGCCGACGCCAGGATCCTTTACACGGGCAGCGGCGTGCTGGCCGACAAGCAGCATCCCGGCTGGCTGACCCGCGGCCTGGACTGGGGGTGGCCCTTCTGATGAAAAAAAATCTGATGACTCTTTTCGCCGTTTTGTTTCTGCTGTTCTTGACCGTTCCCCTTTGGGCCGCGAGGATCAAAGACATCTCCGCGATCGGCGGCGTACGGGGAAACCCGCTGGTCGGTTACGGCCTTGTGGTCGGCTTGCAGGGTACCGGAGATGACCTGAAGAATGGTTTCACCATGGCAACCATCGCCAACATCCTGAGCCGGCAGGGCCTCTCGATGAGAGACAAAAACTTGAAGGCAAAGAACATTGCCTCCGTGATGGTGACGGCCACCCTTCCCCCTTTTGCCAAAGCAGGCTCCAGGATCGATGTGACCGTCTCTTCCATCGGTGATGCGACCAGCCTCTCCGGAGGACAACTTCTGATCACCCCGCTGCGTTCGGTGGATGGCGAGATCTATGCCCTGGGTCAGGGGTCCCTTGTGCTGGGCGGTTTTTCCGCCGGTGGCGCAAACGCGACGATGACCAAGAACCAGACCAACGTCGGGATCATTGCCAACGGCGCGTTGGTGGAGAAGGAGGTCAAATACGATTTCAACGGGAACAGAAAATTCACGATCAACCTGTTTCAGCCGGACTTTACCACCGCAACGAAACTCGCCTCGACGCTGGCCGGCGTCATCAAGGGCGTGGACGCGCAGGCCGTCGATTCCGGAACCATCGTCGTGAAGTTGGGCGCTTCCTTTGAAGGCAACCTCTCCGAAATGATCGCGGCGGTGGAAAATGTGGATGTCCCGGTGGACTCGGTCGCGATCGTTGTCATGAATGAAAAAACCGGCACGGTGGTGATGGGCGAGAATGTCCGGATCTCCACGCTGGCCGTCGCTCATGGCAACCTGAGCATTCAAATCAAGGAAAGCGTCCATGTATCCCAGCCGCTCCCTTTCGCGCCGCGTCCTTCCGACGGCGCAAAGCCGGTAACGGACCCCAAAAACGGCACGGTGGTCGCGCCCGGCGGACAGACGGTGGTGACAAAGGAGACGGCCCTCACGGTTCAGGAAGAAAAGAGGCAGTTGATGGTGGTCCCCCAGGGCGTCACGATTCAGGATGTGGTGATGGCGCTGAACGCCATCGGCGTCACGCCGCGCGACTTGATTACCATCATTCAGACCATCAAAGCGGCCGGTGCGTTGCAGGCGGATCTGAAGATTATTTAATGGCGGCGGTTTTGCCCGCTTTTGTACGGGAGTCTCGGGTTGACCATGGACGCAATACCTTCTATGATGCCAAACCGGGTTGTGGTGGAAAAGCCCGCCGCTGCTCAAACGACCGATGCGGCTCAAGATAAAAAACTCAAAAAGGCCTGTGCTGATTTTGAAGCGATGTTGGTTTTTCAACTTCTCAAGACCATGAGGCAATCGGTCCCAAAAAATGGATTTCTCAAACCTTCCCAGGGGCAGGCGACTTATGAGATGATGCTTGATCAAAAGATCGCGGAAGAGCTGGCCAACAGAGGGGGAGGTCTGGGGCTGCAAAAGATGCTGTACAACCAGATGGTGCACGGCAGTCCAAAAAAAGATTAAAGTCTTCAGCAGAAAATGACGATACCTCTGTCAAATGGAATAGAGGAAGGTGATGTATGATTACGAAGATTAAAGATGCCACGGCGCAGGGGATCCAGCAGTACCAGAAGAGCGACCCGGTCAGAAATGAAGGCGACAAATCCGTCGGCGGTGGGGCAACGGTTGCCACGGAAAGGGTCGATCTCTCCGCTAAAGCCAAAGAGTTCCAGCGGATCAGGCAGATTCTGGATCGTACTCCCGATGTCCGTGAGGACAAGGTCCGGGAGCTGAAGGATCGGATCGAAAGCGGAAACTATGCGGTCGATGCGGGAAAAGTTGCGGCAAAGATGCTGAGTGAATCTCTGATCGACACGATCGCTTGAACGGGGGAACGGAAACCTTAAAGAGGCCCGACCGTCAACCGATGGCCCTGTCCGTCCTGTCGAAATTGTGAACCGCCGGAAAGACGCCATGAACAAAGATACTGATTTTCTTTACAAGTCTCTGTGCTTATCGATGGAGCAGGAGTATGAGCGCTACCAGGAACTGCTCGCTGCCGTCGAAGAAGAGGCAAGTACCCTGATATCCTGCACTTCAACGGATATCAACGATTTCAATTCAAGAAATGAACGTTTGCTCCTGTCGATCAGGATGGCCTCGGAAATCCGAATGAACGCCATTAAAAAAATCACCGCCAACCTCCATCTCGATGAACCCGTGACGATGGCGCAACTGATCGCCTATGCCCACGACAAGACCCGGCAAAATCTGATTGATTGTAAGGAAAAATTTGCCGACCTGATTCTCAAAATCCAAAAAGCGAACAACCATAACCATGAACTGATCGTTGCCTCCCTTTCTCATATAAATAATACACTGAATTATATCGATATGTTGACATGTATAAACCCAAATTATGACCGGCATGGCCAGATCAGGGCCGGAAATTTGCAAAGCAGGTTAATATCGGAAGCGGGTTAATCCAAGAGCCCGCGGAAAGGATATTAACTAACATGTCGATCAGCAGCCTTCTGTTTACCGCGAGAGATGCCCTGACCAGCAGTCAAATGGCCATCGACATCACGGGCGGCAACATCGCCAATGTCAACACGCCGGGCTACAGCAGGCAGCGGACGGATTTGAAAGCCGTCGGCGGCGTCAACGTCAGCGGCACAAGCGCCCAGATCGGCGTCGCGGTCAGTCGGATCGAGCGGATCTACGACCGCTTCATCGAATCCCAGATCATCGATCAACAGCAAAATACCGGCTACAGCGACACCCTGCTGCAAGGTCTCCAGAACATCGAAGTGATGATCGACGACACCCAGGGCGGCGGGATCAGCGAACAATTGAGCAAGTTCTGGTCCTCCTGGGAAGACCTTTCCAAGAATCCCGGGGGAATCGTGGAGCGGAGCGCCCTGGTCTCCACGGCCGAAAATCTGACCGCATCTCTGGCTTCCTACAAACGGAACCTCGACACCATCAGGACGGACATGAGCCGAAGCATCGAGGACACCGTAACCCAAATTAATGGAAAAGTGAATGAACTAAAAGATTTGAACACAAGAATCATTGAGACGGCGGGAGACAAAGGGGATAAGAACGATCTCTTGGACAAACGGACGCAGGCCTTAAAAGAGCTTGCGGCTTTGATCAACATCACGCAATTCGAAAACGCCAACGGCACGGTAAACGTCTATCTTTCCAACGGTGAACCTCTTCTGCAGGGGACCAAGCAACAGACGCTCAGCGTCCGGACAAATGCCGATGGCGGGAGCGATATCTATGCCTCCAGTCTCACCGGAGAGACGGTCAACCGCGCGGTGAGCAGAGGCAAACTGGGGGCGCTTATTGAATTGCAACGCAGCATCATTCCGGAATATCAAAATGATATCGAAACATTTACCCAATCACTTGCGGATCGGGTCAACGAGCTTCACCGGGATGGTTTTGACGCCTATAACAATACCGGTATCGATTTCTTCGAAATACCGGATGGGTCAAACGGCGCCGGGACCATCAGGGTCAACAGCGCGATTGCCGCCGACGTCAACCGGATCGCCGTCTCCACATCGGTGAACGGCAACGGTGACAACGCAAGCGTGATCGCTTCCGTGCAGAACGAACTGCTGATGAATAGCGGCACGTCAACGCTCTCCAGCTTTCTGGCCACCACCGTCGGGCAGATCGGTCAGCAGGTTTCCACGGCCAAAACGAACAGCGATCGACAAGCCGTTATCGCCAACCACCTCGACAACCAGCGGGAATCGGTTTCCGGTGTTTCCATCGATGAAGAGATGATCCGATTGATCAAATATCAGATGGGGTACAACGCGGCAGGAAAACTTGCCTCTGTGGTGGATGAAATGCTGGACACGTTGATGGGCCTTGTGAAGTAAGGAGATCACCATGCGAATCACCGACAACATGAGATTCAACACGACCGTGAACAATCTCTTTAATGCCCAGACTCAATACAACAGCGTGCTGGAAAAAATGGTGAGTCAGAAAAGGGTCAACCGGGCGTCCGACGACCCCATCGCCGCCACGAAGATCATCGACATCCGGCAGAGGCTTGCCGCCAACGAGCAATACCGAAAAAATATTCAGGATAGCGACGCCTGGATCTCGATGACGGAATCGAAACTTTCCGGCGCCTACGATCTGCTCGTCAACGCCAGGGAAATCGCCTTGGGCCAGGCCACGGGATCCGCAAATGTCACCAGCAGAAAAATCGCCGCACAAAACGTTCAGTCTCTGATCGACGAGATGGCGAGCCTCGCCAACGCAAAAATTGGAGATCGCTACCTTTTTTCAGGCTCCAAAAATGGCGCCGCACCTTTTTCAACCACCCCCGCGGGGACAACCATTTTGGCCGCAGAAAAAGCCGGAGACAACGTTTTCAAAGGCTCCGTTCTCTCTTCGGGAACCTATTCGGGAACGACCAACAAGACCTACGTGATCAAGATCACCGGTGAGGGTTCCCTGGTCGCGGCGACCGCTCAGATTTCGACAGACGGCGGCAAAACCTGGAGCCACCAGACCGAAGACGGAACCGACCTGTCGGTGGCCGGGAACATCGCCGGAGGGGTCATCAACCTTGGGGATGGCGTTGTCCTCACATTGGATGATGCCGCAGGCGCAAAGGCCTTTGGCGAGAACGACGTCTTCGTTGTTGACGCGACCGCCGATGGCTACTATCGGGGCAACAACGACGGGCTCTCCGTGACCATCAACCAGGGGATGAGCGTTACCTACAACATCACCGGCGCGAAGGCGTTCACCGCTTCAGGGGGGAGCGGCGTCAATGTTTTCAAGACGCTCAACGACCTGAAGAATGCCTTGAACGGCAATGACTCTCAAGGGATTTCCGCCCAACTGGAAAATTTGAAGAACGCGCAAGACCAGATCATGCTGAACCAGTCCCTATGCGGGACAAATGCGAATCACATTGAAATGGCGAAAAACAACCTGGACAACCTTGACGAAAAATTGACATCGCTTCTCTCGGACGCGCAGGATGCCGATCTTACCGATTATGCAACCCAGCTTTCGATGAAAGAGCTCGCTCTTCAGGCCTCTTACTCATTGGCTGCCAAAATCAGCAGTATGACGATTCTCAATTTCTTGAAATAGCGCGGAGGGGAAAAGATGTTGATCCTGACACGGAAGTTGGGAGAGTCCATTGTGATCGGCGATGAGATCAAGATCACTTTTCTGGGGATGACGGGAAAGCAGTTGCGCATCGGGATAGAGGCGCCGCGAAATGTTTCCGTGCATCGCGCCGAGATCTATCAGGCGATTCAGGAGCAAAATGTTCAGGCGTCGGCATCCGATATCGGGATTTCGGATCTGTGGGAGCAGTTGACCCAGGGCTAAACAGTCTTCTCCAATCGGATATGGCCGCAGACGTTCGACGTCGAAAAATAATCGGAATTCAAGAAAAGGAGGCAGCCGCCGTGGAAATCGATACGACACGCTTCGGCAAGATCCGGATAAAAGAGTCGGAATTGATCGGGATGAGAGGACGCATCCTCGGCTTTGAGCAGCTTAAGCGATTTGTCTTGCTGACGAACGATGAGAATCCGCCCTTCTTGTGGCTGCAGTCGGCCGATGATCGCGCCATTGCCTTTGTGGTCATCAATCCCCGGATCGTCAAACCGGACTATGTCCCGGCCTTCTCAGCAGAGGATCTGGGATCTTTGGATATTCAGAGGACCGAAGAAATCGCACTGTTGTCGATTGTCACGGTTCGCTCCGCTCCGGTCCGGGCAACGGTCAATCTTCGAGCCCCGATTCTGATCAATGCCTCAAAGAGATGGGCGAAACAGGTTATTCTCGATGATCCCGATTACCCGATTCAGCATGACATTCTCGGCAACAAGGTCGATTTTAAAAGAGGCCTGTCTGCGGAAGGCCGGACGGGACAGAATCGACCGGACGGATTCAGCCCCTCTTCGGCTGCCGTAGTATGATCTGAAGAAGCCGGGAGGCCAATGTCCCGACCATTTTGCCGTTCACGCCTGCCTGTCGAAAATGATTCCGACCAGGTCATTGATTTTGTTGTAAAGATTCTGAATCTCCTTGGACGGGATTTCGCGGATCACCTCCCCCGTTGTCTTGTCGGCAACGACGACCGCAATTCTTTCCCCATGCCCCCCATAATGGGAGAACTCCAGGCTGACATGCATCCGTTGAAGCTGGTTTTGAATCTCCTCGATCATCTGCGTGATGTGTTTACCGCTTACCGCGGCTACACCGGCGGCGGCATCGGACTGAACGTTGACGTCGCGATGCGGAGCGGGCACGGCGACCGAAATGGCCTGCACGGGGTTATTCGACTCCATCTGAGCGATGTTCATCTTTTTCACCTCCTCTCTTTTTTATCCTCTTCAATCCTCTTATCGGCATTCCGTAAAATAAACTTGAATGTGATTCAGCCGGCTCGCCAAGCTGATGCTGAACGGGGAGGAGGCCAGGGATATCAGACCGTTTCTTCCCTCCTATCTCCCGATGATCGATTGTCAGCGTTTTTATGACGGCAGCGTTGACGACGTGCTGCTCTCTTCGATCCTGCAATCCGAGGCATTCGCCCAATAAGGGTTCTCTTCGGTGGTTTTGAATTATGTCCGGACGTTCAGAAACTTCGGGACCTGTCCGACTGGATGGTTGTATCCGTGGACGCCGCCTGCTCTTTCATGAAGGGTAAGCAGTTCTTTGCGCAATCGTGAAAGCCGGTCAGCCGCAATGGCATGGCAATCCTGATTCTCGGAGAAGATCTTCCGGAGCTTTTCGCTCAGATTTGCGGAGAGGGCCGCCGTTCTCGGGCCGGTTTCACCGATTGGTTCGTAATGACCGGTTTTCTGATAACGGACCATCTCCCGATCCAAACCGTCAATGACCCCCATCAACGTTGAACGGCGTTCGATTAGACCGCTCACCGTGGCCATCTCTTCGGCGTCCAGCGCCTTTTTCAGCAGCAGGGTTGCAGAGAGAAATTCGGCATAGGCGTCGCGCTTCTTCTCCAGGATCTGCCCGATTTCATTCGAATGGTTTTGCATGGTCTTCACCCCCTGATCTGCACAAAACGGGTCGCATCATACGCTCCATGTCCGCGCGATTGCGGCCGGCTGGACGCTCCTATGGATTCCCGGTCCAACTCCCGGCACGGGCCGCCTCTCCTCGGCGCCGGCGGCGTGCGCAGCAACAACCTTCCATGCGGATTCAAGTTCTTCCAACAGGGTGATGACCTGATTCATCGTTTCGATGTCCCTCTTCAGATCCGCTTCCGTCAATGCCTGCGTCATGTAGACATACAGGCTCCGCAGGTTTACCGCGCACTCCCCCCCCCTTTCAAGATCCAGGATGGCGTTCAATTCATGAAGGATATCCAGACATTTTTGCAGGGCCCCGGCTTTGGCTTCAAATCTTCCGGCCAGATAGTTGTCCCTCGCCAGTTTCAAACTGCTGATCGCCCCTTCATAACACATCAAAATCAGTTTTGACGGATTCGTCGTGAAGAATTGCGTTTGCTGGTAGGAATTGACGACACTCTGATACATGATTGTCCCTCGCTTTCGGTAATGGTTACATTTGTCATTTGGTATTTTTTACCCAACCGTTGGCCGCCACGGTGATTTGCGACGCCAGCCAGTTGCTCTGATTCTGGACCTGCTGCATGGCCATCTCCATCTGTACAAAACGGTTGATCAGCAACTCTCGCTTGAGGTCCAGGCGGGCCTCCATTTCATCGATCTGGGTCTCATACCTGCTGATATTCCCCTGAAGAGACTGCTGCTTGTAAGAGACGTAGCCTTCCAGGGAATCGGTGATGTTGAACAGCGATCGGTTAAAGAGTTCCGCCACGCCGAACGTGAGTTTCACCGTTCCGGCGTCAACCCCGCCGGCAGAACCGGTATATTTGATCGACAGGTCATCCACGTTGGCCTCGCCGCTGTTGCCCTTGAGCACCTGCCCCGAACCCGTCGCCGCCTCCCCATTGATCGTTCCGGCCACGTCCACCCCATCGTCGACGGTCTGGTCGCCGCCGGTCCAGAGGAGGTTGTTCTGCTGCCGGATCGTGAAACTGTTCCCCGCGCCGTAGCTGTTGTGGGTCAGGATCAGGTGGTTGCCCGAATCGGCGGATGCGGTGATCCCCATCGCGTAGCGCCCCTGCTGTGCGCCTGTGTTGGTCGTCAGGACCGTTCCGAAATCGAGGTCATGGGCCTGCGTGGTGACCAGCGTCAACCCGACACTGCTGCTTCCCTGGGTTTTGTCGGTCAGCACAATCTGGCCGGAGGCGTTGACCGCTGCGGTGACTTCATTGCCGAAGGTCGTTTCGATCGCGGAAAGCAGCCCCTGGACCGAGTCCGTGGCGACTTCGGAAATCGTGTAGGACCCGTTGAGGATGGCGCCGTTGCGGGAGGTTCCCGTGAAGGAGATGACGTCGCCGTCGGCCAGATTGGCCGAACTGCCGGCGCCGTCATAGACGCTGTTCCATTTCGTTGATCCGGTAATGGCCGCCGCCTGCCCGCCATCGGCGAAAAGCGGCTGGGCCGAGGTCAGAATCTGCGTGTAGCTCGTCGACAGTTCGCTGTTGACCGCATTTACGATCTGGGCCATGGACATTCCGCTGGTCATGCCGATGACTGCGGCACTGCTCCCACTGGCAATCGTCAGCGTTTCGTCGCCGCTCAGGCTGGTATTGTCCGATGGCGCCGATGTGCTTCTTGTGGCCGCTGTCGTGATATGAACCGTGTAATCGCCCTGCTGGGCCTTGATCCCATGGGAGATATATTCAAGCGTTCCCACGCTGGTTGTCCCGCTGGCGGCGAAGAGCTTCTGAACATCGTTGAAGTTCGTGGTCAGGTAGCCGCGCAGCTTGCCGTTGTCGATGGAGAGTTGTCCTGCTTTGTCCACATTGATCCCCACCAGACCCAAGGTGGCGTAATCGGAAGAAACGCCCCAGATCCGCTGGACCAGGAGCGAGGTCAGATCGGATTTAACCGAGGCGAGCGTCGCGTCTCCGAAGAGCCGTCCCCCCGCCTTTTTTTTCGTTTCGTCATAGGAGGTCTGGGTATGGATATAGGATGAAATGCCGTTGTAGCTGGAGACAAAACTGTTCATCTTCGCCATAATCGCGTCGATATCCCGGCCGATGTTGAACGTCACCGTCGTGCCGACATCCGCCTTGAGCAAATTGAGCGTGACGCCGGCCATGATATCGTCGATCGTATTGTCCGACCGGGTGACGGTGACGCCGTCTACCGTGATGGACGCATCCGATCCGGCCACGATCTGCCGCTTCCGGGTGATGCCGGCCAAGAGACCGTCCGCGTCCAACTTGAGGGTGTCGTCGGCCGCGCCCCCGGAATCCTTTACGCCGATCGTTACCGCCAGGGGAGTCGCACCGGGGGTGTTGTCCACAACCATCACCTTGCCGTCGCCCATAACCGATGCGGTCACATCGCCGAACAGGCTCTGGATCTTCGCGAGCAGGTCTCCGACCGTTGTCGTTTCGGAAAGCGCGAACGTATCGTCCGATACCGCGATCCCGTTGGTGTCCGTACCTTCCAGATGGATGTAGTCCGTATCCAGGTAGCCTGTGTAGCCATCGATATCCTTGATCAGGGTGTCCGCGGTCATGACGGCGCCGCCGGTCGTATTGGGAACATCACCGGCCACGCCGGCCACGTCCGAAACGCCGCCTTTGATCAATCCCAGTGTTTCAAGAATATTGTTCCTGTCCGTATAGGTATTGGCCGCCCCCGCGACCATCAGCCGGTAAGAGGTCCGGTTGCTCTCTGTTTCACTGGTGATGGAGACGGTGAGTCCCGCAGCCGCAAGTTTGGTCTGCAGGCTGCCGAGCGTATCCGTACTGAGATCAATGGCGGCAATGGCCTGACCATTGATCACGATCTCGCCTGCTCCGGAGGTTTGGGTGGTTGAGAGCCCAAGCAATGATTGGATGGAGACGGCGGTGCTGCTGAAGGCGTCCGTTCTGTCGCCTCCGGCGATGTGGTTTTTCGCGACCCGGCTGGTATCGGTAAAGCCGAACTGATTGAGGATGTCGGTCGCTCCCGCGTTTAAAAGGCCGATGCCGGAGGCCCCCGTGCTGTCGCTGGTCAGAACCAGCCGGTGATCACCGGCCGCATAGCTGATAATGCCGGCTGTGACCCCTGTCGGATTGGCGCCCGAATTGGCATCGTTGATCTTGTCCTTCAACGTGGTCAGCGTGTCCGTTGCCGCAACACGGATCACCGTTCCATTGATCAAGAAATCACCTGCATGACCGGCTCCGATGGTGTCGGACAAACTCGCGAATGATCCGGAGGAGATCTTCTGCGCCTGGGCCAGGCTGTTGATCGTCAATGCGTAGGAGCCGATCGAAGCGTTCGCTGAGGCCGTGACAGTCAGCAGGTCGGACGCCTTGACTGTCGCACTGTCCGTGGTCAGCGTGGCTGTGTAGAGACTGAACGCATCGGCGTCCTTCAGGTTGCCGGCGGCGGTTTTCAAGGCGAGAAGTTTGGTATTGAACGACTGCCACTCCGAGAGCTTCTGCGTCTCCGTTGTCTTCTTGTTCGAAACGAGATCGACACGTCTGTGGTCTATGGCGATCAACTGATCGACCATCGTTTTCCAGTCGATGCCGCTGGAAAGCCCGCTTATGAGGTTTGTGGCCATGGATGTTTTCCCTCTCTATGGTACTTATCGGAAAATATTGCCGGAAACTTGAGCATAATCGAATCACCGTCATTTTACGTCGTCACGGATCATGAAAATATAATATTCTGATATCACTTTGTTTTATGTCCTGTCCGGAATTACATGCTGTGGAGGCATCCCGATCCCGTCACATCCCGTGCATTGATATAGCAAAGAATCGGCCAAAAAAAACCCCGCACCGTAAGGTGCGGGGTTTGAAAGGGGTTATAAAGGGGGTTATCCTTTGAGCAGAGAGAGGATCTGCTGCGGCGCCGAGTTGGCCTGGGCCAACATCGCCGTACCGGCCTGGACGAGGATCTGGTTCTTGGTGAAGGACGTCATTTCAGCCGCCATATCCACGTCGCGGATCGCCGATTCGGCGGCGGTGAAGTTTTCCAATGTGGTGCCGAGGTTGGTGCTGGCATAGCTCAACCGGTTCTGGTAGGCGCCGACTTCTGCACGGGATGTGGCCAGAGCGCTGACCGCGGCATCGATCTTGTCGAGAGTGTCGTAAGCGGTTGCCGCATCGGCCAGGTCGCCCGTGCCAAGCAGCAGCGCGGTGGAGGTGATGGAATCGATGCTCACGCCGAGCTGCGAATCGGCACTCTTCTCATAACCGATCTGGAAATTCTTGGAGTTTTCACCTGCAGAGATGACCTGTGTGCCGGCCATGGCCGTACCGACCGCATCGCCAACCGCGGCGGCCGTCGTCTTGAGGCTGATGCCGAAGGTCGAGAAGTTGATCGTCTGCGCGCCGTCGTTGACGGTCTTGGTCTCGGAGACGCCGCCCTTGGTGATGGTCATCGAGTCCCCCAACGCCGAGGCGGTGACCACGTAGGTGCCCGCTGCCGCGTTCGTGATGTTGATATCATAAACGTTGGCGACCGCCGAATCCCATGTCGAACTGGCTGCCTTCAGGGTGTTGCCTGCCGTGAAATTGCCGTTTGTCAGCTCGGTGCCCGCATACTTGGTGGAGTTCGCGATACGGTCGATTTCAGCCACCAGCGTATCATACTCGGCCCCGACCTTTCCGATGTCCGATCCCGCGTTTGCGGAGGCGGCCTGCGTGGCCAATTCCTTCATACGGGTCAGTATGTCGCCGACGCTGTTCATCGCGCCTTCAGCGACCTGCAAGAGGGAGTTCGCTTCCGTGATGTTTCTCTGGGCAACCTTGACGGATGCGATGTCGGCCCTGAAGCCCTGCGAAATGGCGAGACCTGCCGCATCATCCTTGGCGGAGTTGATCCGGAAACCCGAAGAGAGTCTCTGCAGCGATTTGCTCATCTGCGCATCGGAAACACCCAGGTTGCTCTGTGCATTCATTGCCGCGATGTTGTTTTGAATTCTGAATCCCATGGTCTTAATCCTCCTTGATTTGGTTTTTTCTGGCTTCCTTGCCAATGTAATTTTTCAGAGAGTTGCCGTTGAACCGGAATCGGTCGTTCCCTATTCCGGCGCCCTTGCCGCTACCCCTTTTTCTCACCTCCCTCCGCTTCGTTCCGCTCTGTTCGATACTCTTATCGACGCGGGGGGCTCGTAACTTTAATACAAAATGCATTTTCGTTTTTTCAGGAAGGCGCGGCGGATACTTTTCTGCCGCGGTGGGCATAACCGAGGGAACAGGATCCGAGGGGTGAGTTTCTGTAATTGTTTGTTGTTACGCGGGGTGATTGCCGGCCTGCGCTTCGCCCGGAAGCATCCGCTCGAACTTGCGGTGATCGAAAAGGGCCGGGGCGATCTGAAGAGCCAGTTGAAGGGCTGTTTCGGCCAAAGGCCACTGGCGACGCAGGCAAAATGCCTCGGCAATATCATAGACAATCTGCCCCAGGTCATGAACAGACTGGAGGGTGCGTCGGGTCTGCATGTCCAGCATCCCCATGAGCGATTCCAGGGATCCGAGCAGTTCATCCGTAGCTTCCACCCGCCAGAACAGCCCGACCTGTAACAACCGCTTTTCGAGTTGTTCCTCCACAGTGAGTTCCTCATCTGCGGCTTTTTCCAGGCAATCGGCGGCGGCCTGCAGTTCGTCCTGCTGCAGGCAATTTTTGCCCACCTTCATATAAAGCTCCAGATGTTCCTCCATAATCGCCGGGGTTTTATCGGCGACCAGACCGGCTTGATAGGCAATCTTCAGCCATGACAAGGCCTTGTCATCCATTTGTTGTCCGAAATAGAAACGGCAGACATTTTCTGCCTCTTCCAATTTTTTCCCTGAATCTTCAAAAGACTTTCGAAATAAATCATCGGCCCCTGCAAAATCCTTTTTCATGAAGTGGATGCAGGCCAGGCCGAAGTAGATTTCATTTCTCTTGGCAAAACTGTGACAATAACTACTCCCCAAGACCAATGGATTCTTTTCAAAGGCGTCATAGATTGCAAGATAGCGCTCCGAGATGGCTTGGCATAAATCAGCATTTTTTTGGCGGAAATAAATGGTGGCCAGGAGATGACACATATCCATATGCATGGGGAATAGATCAAGGGCTTCTATGCAGACGCGTTCCGCATCGTCAAATCTACCCAGGGCGTTGTATCCCTGCGCGACTGAATAGAAAACAATCAGGAAAAAATCGTTCCTCAACCCTTTGCGGCGCATGATTGCCAGCGCCCTTTCTCCGTACTCGGCGGCCTTGTCAAACTCACGGTGCATGGAATAAGAGGCGGACAATTGATAGACACTATAGACATCCTCAGGGTCGCTCGTCAGCATTTCCTGCAAAAGCGTTGTCGTCCGGACATGCTTCGCCTCCATCTGCTCCACCGACAGATCATAGCCGTAGTGCCGAATGCGAATCCCGCTGTAGGCTCCCACCCCGCAAGCGCGCAACTGATTGTGGACTTTCCGCACATAGCTCATCCCCATGCGATTGCGGAACAGCCGGATCAGGTAGAAGACGCCGTGGACAGCGCCGTCCTTTTTCATGTCGTAAAAACGGCAATGGAAATGATCGGCTTTCCCTTCCCGAATGGCAGACCTCAACATGGCCCCGTCTTCCGCAAACAGCTCCTCATCTGCGTCCATCTGCACTATCCAGTCTCCTGTTGCATAGGCCAGGGACTGGTTCCGGTGTTTGCTGAAATCATTTTCCCAGGGGTGGTGGTAGATTCTGGCGCCGTACCCTGCTGCGATTTCGATCGTCTTATCCGTTGATCCTGTATCCACGATAATGATCTCGTCAACATATTCACGCACACTTTTCAGGCAGCGGTCGAGGCATGCCTCTTCATTCCTTACGATCATACATAAGGATATCGTTATTCTCTTCCTTGCTTTCAATGGTTTCATCTATTGTTACCCTTAGATTTATGGGATTAAAGTAATCTGCCGAGCGATTGACAAAAAAATTGGGTCAAATGTGCGTTGGCGGCAGGCCTACGTAATCGAAAACCATTTTCCACATCCTCTTTGCTATTTCTTTCTGGATGTTAGCGGATGATGCGAGGCGCCCAATGATTCCATCCCTGGTTGAATGATTGAAGAAGGTTGCAAGCACCCCCTGCAATTGGTC
Source organism: uncultured Syntrophaceae bacterium (assembly GCA_964433455.1). GTDB lineage: Bacteria > Desulfobacterota > Syntrophia > Syntrophales > UBA5619 > UBA5619. The sequence goes on along the minus strand of CAYSSF010000001.1, from coordinate 29,827 downwards.
CTGAGTGGCATCCGTTTCAATAATACCCTCGGGAAAGTTGTAGTCGTTAAATAGCTCGTGATATTTGTGAGACCAGCCGACGCAAATGGAGGGGATCGCCTGGGACAATGAGCCGATTAACGCATGGTAACGTGATGACCCCACCGCCGCAGATGTGCCCAGAATTCCCTTCAATACCAACGGATCGCTTTCGATGGTTATCTCGCAATTCTGATCAAGAAGGTGGTTTACTCTTTGTGCTATTTCAAAGTCGCCATAACCCTCGTGGATAAGAAAAAATGCACCCTTTCCCAGCGTCCGGCTTGCGATGACTGTTTTTTTCAGGAAATCAATGTAGTGGGCGCTATCACCGTTTCCGGCTTTATCGAGCATCCGTAAATTTGGCACAATGCACACCTTGTCTGTATATAAGCTTGGCTCAAGCGGTTTCTTGGCTTCAAGAAGGATCGTGAAGTCAGGAGCAAGATGTATCTTCTGATCATCGCCAGCCACGGAGCGGACATGTTCAAGTGAACTGTGGTCGCGCACAAAAATGAGATCGACCGCGGCTACGATTCTTCTGAACAAATCCCTTACCTCCGGATTTTGAAAGGGGCCGAATGCTTGGGGTAAGAGAATCAATTTGGCGCCATATGACTTGAGCTTTTCAAACTTAAACGCCGCTGCTCTTGAAAAATCAGCTCCCCACTGATCGGAGTAGACAAACCCTGATGCGTCAAGGAGTAAATTTAGATCCGGATATTCGATCAGCCCGGGGATGATAGGCAAGATTTCATAGTCGAGAAAACGTTTCATCTGCGGCATCGGGGCGACGGCGATCCTGGCGTCTGGACGATATTCCCTAATTTGTTCCATAACCGCCATCATCATCAACATGGCGCCTTTGTTTACAAAGCCGGCACCCATAATTTCAACAATAAAATGGCGATCGGAAATGCTTCCGAAATAAGGTTCGTATTCGCCTAATCTCACGGAGGCGGATTGTAAAAGCGCGTCTCTCTTCAGGCAGAGCTCTTGTTGTAGCGTATGGATCAGCATCAAGGTATATTGGGGATTTTCGGAAGGCGGTGAGGCAATCAACTTGGACAGTTGATCCGCAAAGGTCGGAAGTTGACCGTCCAATCTTTGCCATGCGGTCACATAGGCATGCCATCCCTTTAACTTGTCATCCATTGCCTGTCCCGTATGGACATCTCTGTAATTAATAACCTTTGTCTCCAGTATCCTGTGATCAAGACAGAGTTTGATCATATCTTTACCCACTTGCGTTCGAACCAGCACAACGGACTCACCTTTTAAACGATCTGCCTCCTTGATGCCATGTGGATCGCCGATCGTGATATCGCTAAGCAAGTTCAGCTTATCGAAACAGAATCGACATCGAAGGGGTGTAAATTGATCCTTTATCCTCATCCTTTCCGTGTTTGGAAGAACTTTTATCCTTCCATTTCTTTCCAACATGCATACATCGCCCGGATAACCCGTCCTCAATTTGTCCCTAAACATAAATGACGAAATATCGGAAACATGAAGATTTGCTCTACCGATGAGATAGTCAATGGCAGCGTATGTCAATGTCCGGTCACAAAAAAGACCGACGGTTATTTTAATTTGTTTTGCAATTTCGGGATGCAGAGTCTTTAAGTTATGGATTGCGTGTATGTGGCAGGGAAGACCGACAACAGCCAATCTTTCCGAAGACCCCATTTCGGCGTTAAGCCTTTCAAAAAGGGGCATGGGACAGTACTTGGATCCTTGAGAGGCCAGCAATTCATCCTTGCTTCTGGCAATAAAGGTGCGGCCTCTTGGTTTGTTGGAATTCCACTCCAGCTTGGATACGACGACGCCGTCTACTTGCTGCGATTCAAGAAGCCCTGCGGCAATTGCTGTAACGACACCACCGCTTTGCCCTTGAGACCTGAACACGTGATCAGAGGCATGTGCGACAAAAGCTTCAAGGCAAGGGCCATCAAAAGATCCCTGTCGGGCAATCAACGTCTCAATGCCGTGAATCGATGCACCAGGGCAAAGAGACAGACAATGACCACAATGATTACAGACATCTTGATTGATCTGGGGAGTCAGTCTGCCGTCCGGCGTCTCGATCAGGGCGATTGCTGTCATTGGGCAAATTGCAACGCACATTCCACAGCCAAGGCATAAGTGTGAATTCACCGCCATTTCCGTGGTAAGTTGTTTCGACATCGTTTCCTCAGGTCAGATTCTTTCTGATGAAGGCCTGAAGCCGGAGACCCTCTTGAAAGTCGGGATTTTTATCGATAGCGTCTTGTATGACGATGTCGGCCGCCTTCCAGTCACCCGACTCGATATGGCACCTGGCCATGTTGTAATAGAGCCCCTCATCGCCGGGACGGACAAAAAGGGCCTTCTTGAAAGTCACGACGGCCTTATCGAAATCTCCGGCCATTCTGAATTGAATTCCGGATGTATTGTAACCCTCGATCAGGACATCGGCTGCCTCCTCATCCTTTTCCGCCAGGCTTCTGGCAACGTCAAAGTCCCCCTTCTCGACACAGAGCATGATCTCCTGAACCCGCCGCTGGAAGTCATCCGGCTTGTCGCCCGATGCTGCCCCGTTTTTCTGGGTCTCCATCGCCTCTGCGATCTCTTCTTCCTTGATCTGGATAAGTTGCTTCATGAAATCGAGAGCGGTTTCTGTATCGTCGTCCTTGAACGTAACCGGCCCGTAGAGATGCCTGAATGCATGGGAGGAAGCCAGATCGGCTTGAAACGCATTGATCTCCTGGTGCAGTTTTTTTTCGTCGACCGGGAGCATTCTCGTCGTATGCATCTTTTCGAGAGCATCCTTGAATGTCGCCAGACACGAATAGATATTTTCCTTCTTGAGATGGAGCCGGCATTCCAGAATTTTTTTGGTGATCCAGCCTGCATCCTCTCTTTTGATCTCTCCCGCCATGGCAATGCTCCTGAAAACCAAATGAGTCCATCCGGCCAGAGAAGTAAGCGATAATCATGCCACTCTGCCAAAGCTTGAGATTTGGCACGGAAGTTGATTGATGCCGGTAGGATCAACTTGAGAGGAATTCGAGGACCATGTCACTGAACCACCTGCTGCCCGTTGACGACAAATGCCGGAGACCCGGGACCGTGTCTCCCCCTGTTCGAACGGATCCCCAGGTTTTCCAGGCGCTGCTGGAGAAAACCCTTTGTAACGAGACCGAGGGCTTTATACCCGTCGCACCACCGGTTTCAAAAGCGCAGATGATGGATATCGTCAACCATACCAGGAGGCAGATGGATGCCCTTCTGATGCAGGCCCTTGCATCGGGGGGGCCGATAGATGTTGAGACGAGTTCTCCGGTCTTCATGGACCGTTTGACGATTCCCCCCGTGGATTCGTCAAATAAGCAGCCCATAGGCCAAAATATTGACGTATCCGAGCCGCGCGACAATCAGATCGATGTCGCGATCCGTGCGGCAGCCCAAACCCACGGCGTCGATCCGGCCCTGGTCCGCAGCGTGATCAAGGCGGAAAGCAATTTCAATCCGAACAGCACCTCGCCGAAGGGGGCGATGGGACTGATGCAGCTCATGCCGGAGACGGCCCGGGAACTGGGCGTGCAAAACGGGTATGATCCGGTTGAAAATGTCCAGGCGGGAACGCGTTATCTCAAGATGTTGCTGGATCGGTATGACGGTGATGTCTCCCTTGCGCTTGCCGCCTACAACTGGGGGATGGGCAACCTTGAGACCAGACCGGGGCGGATGCCGGTGGAAACAAGGCGGTACGTGGAGCAGGTGACACGCCACTATGCTGCACTGAAGGTGTGACGCGACGTTCGGATCGACGTAATCCGATCCCGGCGAACCAACCGGGGAGCATCAGAGAGACAGTTGCAGGAAACACTCGACGACGCCCGTGTCAAACTGAACGCCGCTGTTCCTTTTTACCTCTTCAACGGCGGTGGAAACATCCATGGCGGACCGGTACGGCCGGTTGTTGGTCATTGCGTCAAAGGAATCCGCAACGGACAATATCCGGGAAAGGAAGGGGATATCCGCCCCCACCAACCCCTCGGGGTAGCCTTTTCCGTCCCAACGCTCATGGTGGTGCAGCAGAATGTTTCGTTCCTGGTCCAGCAGAAAGATCGGTTGCAGGATCCGGTAACCAACCTCGGTGTGCGCTTTAATGAATGTAAACTCTTCGAAGGTCAATCGGTCCGGTTTCAGAAGGATCTTGTCCGGTATCGCAATTTTCCCCACATCATGAAGCATTGCGGCGATTTTAAGCGATTCAATCTCCCTGGTGGTGCAATGCATAGCCTGGGCTATTCTTACGGACAGAACGGCAACCCGGGAACAATGTTCTTCGGTATAATGATCGCGAACCTGGATGGAGGTGAGAAGGGATTTGAACGTATCCAGCACATTATTATAGACGCTTTCATACAATACCTGGTTTTCCAGATTGAGGGAAGCGCGCTTGGTCAGGCTGACCACATAGTGCAGGTCTTTTGCGGTAAACGGTTCGAGGTGGTCCTTTCTGCGGATGCATAGAATGCCGAAAATATTGTCGCGAATCATCAGTGGCGCGCAGATCAGGGACGGCGCGATCTCGGGACGCTCGGTCGAATGGATCACCAGTGCCCGTTTCTCGTTCGCGACTTGGCGGAAAACCGTCTGAAGGGCCGGGAGGGCTACCCTTTCATAGGTATCGCGGTCCGGGCTTTTCAGGATCTTCGGGTCAAAGGTGCCCGCTTCTTCGTCGAACAACAGCAGGGCGCACTCTTCCCCGTCGACGATGTTCATCGAGAGATCGACAATTTTCCGGAAGATGTATTCATTATCCCCGTCGATGTTTTCGAAGGAGTCATAGATAAATCCCTGTACGGATAAATCTTTCGTTTTATCCGTGATTTTTGTCTCGGCGCTGCCGGGCTTCGGTCCAGCCTCTTCCGACAACTTCTTTTCATCGAGGCAGGTCTTGACCTTGTATAACAGACTGTCGATATTGAAGGGTTTTTTTAGAAAGTCGACGGCCCCCTTTTTCATGGCCGAAACCGTTAAATCGACCGCAGGATGGGCGGTAATCATGATCACCGACGTGTCGGGGCTCATCTCTCTGATCCGGTTGAGAAGCTCCATCCCCCCCATCCCGGGCATCATGACATCACTGATCACCAGATCGAAGGTGCTCCAGCGGCATTGTTCGACGGCTTCTGCGCCGTTTCCGGCCTCGCTGATCTCATAATCGCCGGCCTGGCTCAAGGCGTCACGGATCAAATGTCGTATCGGTGGATAGTCATCCACAATCAGGATTCTCTTCTTCAGCAGAACCATCTCCTCGATATTTAAACATTGCAGCATGGTTTCTCACCAATAAGGAGGGCGGGATGATGCCACCGCTCTACCGTTCGTCCTTGGAGCACCGTAACGCATCGGTCTCTTGTGAGCCCATCCGCATCCGGCCACCCGTGAGCGGCAAAAGCGCTATGGCGCCATCTTCTTGTTCAGCAGAACATCCAACAGGCTGTAGGAAATTTTCTTGTTCGCATCGGCCTTCAGGGAATCGCTGCCCGATAGCGTCACGACATCGGCGTATCTTTCCGGCGACGAATTCTGTTGGTCGGCAAGGCGAAACTTGGCCTTGCTCTGCTTGTTGTATGCCTTGATGACATTGTCCGCCTGGTATGCCGATATCGTCATTTCTGACACCATCCTCTATAGATAAAACTCTTTGATTGGTATATCGGCAGTTGCTGGCCAAAACTTGAGAAAAAAATGATGATCAGCGATAAATTATATATTCAATAAGAGTAACCGATTGTTGCAGAATCACGTCCTCTGGTTTCCCCAAGCAGGAGACCGTTTGCAATCGGATAGGTCCGGTTATGAATGGCCGATCCTGGCCTGTTCCAACTCCACAACCAGATCGATTTCACCCATGGCGACTCCCAGCCGCTTGGCGATCTCTTCCCGACTGAGACCCTCTTGAACCATTCGGAGGATCTGCCCGTACTTTTCCCCATCCGAGCCGATGGATTCCGTCCTGGCCTGCTGGGAGGCCATTTTTTGAATCGATGATTCCGCCTTTTCGAGGAGGATCACGATCCGTTTTTCTCGACTATCGAGTTGACGGGCCAGTTTGCTTAGCCTCTCCTCACTTTCCTTAAGCGTCCTGAGGAAGAGGTCGGCAGAACCCTGAGAGTCCTTCATCAGACGCTTCAGTTCCCCGACAGTCGCGATATCGCCTCCCGGCTGATTTCTTGACACACGCTTGTTCAACTGGAGCAAGAGAAGCATGATCACAACAAAAAAGGTGATATCGATGATGATCTGAAAATGGAGCAGTGATGGCAAATTTCGACCTGTCCCTTCTTTCTATGGTTGATGTCGGACCCGGATGGTAAAGAGATCGGCATCCCCGTCATGGGTCATCTCAACGTCGCCGGCCCGTCGGAGCAGCATCAACGCCTGGATCAGGTCTTTCTCCCCCTCCGCGGCGCAGGTCAGAGGATCCGCGTCGGCGCTTGCACGGAACAAGATCTCCCTCCACCCGTGGATGAGACTGCCGCCGACATGGCTGACGGTCACGATCACCCATTGATCGTCACTGGTCGTGGCGATGCGCAGCGTCTCTCCATCCCGCTTTTGCGCATTTTTTGCTGCCTCACGGATCAACATCCAGAGGGCAATCGAATAATGGGCGGTTATTCCGGAGATGCACGGCACGTCCATGTCCAGACGAATCTTTTTTTTGACGTTATGCTTATAGTCCAGGTAGAAATCCGCAAATCCCAGTTCCGCTTCGATGAGAACGGAGAGATTCACCTTTTCGGCATCCCGGGAGCCGAGCGCATAAAATTTCCCCGTCGCCATGCGGAACATATCGAAAAACTCGTCGGATGCATTGTTGATGGACGCGATGTCGGATATCAATTTTTTGTAATCCGCGCCGATCTCCTGTTCGATTGCCGGGTAAAGGTTCTCGATTTTTCGGACAAACTCCTCCAGACGCCGCTGCATCAATTTCGAGCGGCCCATAATGCCGTTCAGCGGATTGGCAAAATTGTGAAAAATCCCCGGCATGAGCTCGTCCAGAAAAGTGGCAAGAAATTTCTTCTCCAGAAATAAGTAAAGATCCGTTTCATTCATGTTTTATCCCCCATAATGGACTTCCAATGGATAAATCATTCGTGCCCCTGTCGTCCCTGGACATACCCGCCCCGGCGCCAGGTCAATCCATTTCATAGCGCGTAAAATAGACCTCTTTCACCAGATTTTCACCGAACAATACGTTCATCTCCCGCTTCAGCTTTTCCTTCAAACGACCCCGCCCCGCCGGCGAAAGCCCTTCTTGCGCCGGCTCTCTTTTCAGCACATCGTAAATGACCATTCTCACATCGGCGCGATCACCGGTGATGGCGCCTGCAGTCTTGTGATTCTCCAGTTCAAGGGCGACATCGCAGAAAACGATTCGGATGTTGCCCTTTTCATCCTTCTGGTCAACGACCATACCCTCAAAGAGGGTGCTCTGTTTTGTCTCCGGGGAAAGGGTCCCGGTAACAGCCTGCCTTCCCTGCACGGCAGGTGTGCCCCCATCCCTGCTTTGATAAAAACCGACCAGGATGCCGGCCGTCAAACCGAGAAATGCGACCGAGATCGAGATGATCCAGAAGAGGGGCTTACGCAGCCATGCGATGACCTTCGATGAAAAATCGCCACCGGCTTGTTCCCCGGAGGATCCTTCGCTTCCCCCATTTTCCACGATCGCCTCATCTTGCCGCGTCTCTGCGACAGGTCCCTCAGCGGCGATCTCCAGGATATCCAGTTTCGCTTTTTTTGCCATTTACTTTACACCTGCAGCCGCAGCAGTTCAACGCCCGTTTGCCTACTTCGCAAATAGCGCCCGCATCTGCTTGATGGTCTGTTGAAAATCGATCTTCTCGTCGATGTCCTGTTTCAAAAATCCGTTGACGCGATCGATCATCGTGACGGCATAATCGATCTCGGGGTTACTCCCCTGCACATACGCGCCGATGTTGATGAGATCCTCCGCTTTTTTGTGCGTGGCCAGGATCTGCATGATTTTCCGGGCCATTTGTTTATGTTCGTCATCGACGATGTCCAGCATGACGCGGCTGATGCTTTGAAGCACATCGATGGCCGGATAATGGTTCTTGCTGGCGAGCTCCCGGCTCAAAACGACATGGCCATCGAGGATCGATCTTGCCGCGTCCGCGATCGGTTCATTGAAATCGTCCCCTTCCACAAGAATCGTATAAAGACCGGTGATGCTGCCGCGATTCTCCATGATGCCGGAACGCTCCAGCAATTTGGGAAGAAGGCTGAATACGGAAGGGGTATAGCCTTTGGCCGCCGGCGGTTCTCCTACCGAAAGGCCGATTTCCCGCTGCGCCATCGCAAATCTCGTCAGGGAGTCCACCATCAGCAGCACATTTTTCCCGAGATCACGGAAATACTCGGATATCGATGTTGCCACGTATGCGGCCCGCATCCGTATCAGCGGGTGCATATCCGATCCCGCGACCACCACGACGGATCTTGCCAGCCCCTTCTTGCCGAGACTTTTTTCGAGAAACTCCCGAACCTCTCTCCCCCTTTCGCCGATCAGACCGATGACATTCACATCCGCATTGGTATTCCTGGCCATCATGCCCAGCAGGATGCTTTTGCCGACCCCTGATCCGGCAAAGATTCCCATTCGCTGTCCTTTCCCGCAACTGAGAACGCCATTCAATGCCCGAATGCCGAGGTCCACCGGTTCGGCGATGCGCCCCCTCTCGAGCGGATTGATCGGATCGGCGTAGATGGGGTAGTCGTTTTCACATTCAATTGGACCTTTATTGTCAATCGGGTTCCCCAGGCCGTCGATGACCCTTCCCAGCAGGTTTTTCCCCACATTCACGCCGGCTTTCCGGCCGAGTGAGACGATCTTGCATCCCGGGCTCAACCCTTGAATGGTTTGCAGCGGCATCAAGAGGACCTTCCCCTTCTTGAACCCAACCACTTCGGCGGTGACAGGTTTGTCCGATCCGGCCGGAAAGATTCCGCAAAGCTCACCGATGGAGGCGGCAGGACCGTTTCCCTCCACCACCAGTCCGATGATTTCAGTGACCTTGCCATGAATCCGGATGGGATTCGTCTGTCCCAGGAGATGATGGTATTTGGCAAAGTCAATCATGCGGGCAGTATCGATTCATCGAAGAAGGGTCGCATATCATTTCGCTGCGGTCATGGCCGCTTTAATTTCATTGTACTGCTGTTCCAGTCGCGCATCGACCTCTCCGCATACGGTTTCAATGATTGCCCCGCCGCGCTGAATCGATTCGTCCTCTTCGAAGGTCACATTTCGGATCCCGTCAAAGCTCTGCAGAAAGTCGCTCTTGATCCCGATCATAAAGTGAAAATCCTGCGGGTGGACCCGGATCTTCATATTCTCCCGGTCACTGATACCCTTTATCGCCTCCTTGAGAAGGCTCCGGATCACCTCCCGGTTCGTCGTTGCTTCAAGATGGATCACCTTTCGAGCGATGGCCAGGGACAATTGAACGATCTCCTCTTCCATGTTCGCAAGGGTGCTTTTCTTCATCGCCGCCATTTCTTTGACGATAGCGGACATCGCCTGGAGGGTTTTCAAGGTCTCTTTTTTTTCAAGTTCCCTTCCCTTGCGGATGCCGTCCGAGAGCCCCCTTTGATGAGACTCCTCTTCGGTGATCCGGATCTTTTTTGCAAAGGCATCCTGGACCCTCTTCGAATCGAACCCATCCGACGACGGGGCATGTCCTCCCGGGGCCGTGAAATATTTTACGTCCTCCGACTTGATCACTTTTTGACCGGATTCTTTCATTCCTGGGCCATTCACTTCCTTCTTATCCCCCTTATTGGTCTATCGACATCTTTGCAACTAACATACCACCCTCTCCATCCCGACACCCCGGAGCGAATAATGATTGGATTGCCGTTGCGATGGCATTTCTTTTGCGTATTTGTTCTTCCGAGCGGCCGCGTCAGCTCTCCGGCGATCGGCTCTTCTCCGGAGAAGAGACCGATAAGCATCTCCCGCCCGGGATTGCGTCTGAACAAAGGCGGGCGCGATTGTATTGAAGCAGAGAAAGAAGGGCTCCATGATTGATTCGACCACAATGACAGGCAATCGAAGAGAATGCTCACGTGTCGACGTCTATATTCCGGTTGGATTCCGCCTTCTGGACAAGGAAGAGCATGGACTGGTGAAAGCGAGGATTTCCGCGGATGTGATGCTGGCGGACTTCAAACTGATGCCCCCCCTGGCAAGTCATCCCCAGATCGAATCTCTAAGGCGATTGAACCAAAAACTGGATTTGATCATCAAAGAGGTCGGGCTCCAGTGTGAAGGATTTCATTCTTTGCCGTTTAAATTTGTCTCCCTCAGCGGGGGCGGGATGAAGTTTTCGTCCCAGCAGGCCTATTCGCTTGGAGATATCCTGGAATGCAAGATGATCCTGAGCCTTCAGAAATCTACGGCAATTTACGCTTACGGGGAAGCTGTCCGTGTTGGAAGTCAGAGAGGCGGTTATTTTATCAATGTCCGTTTTACCGAGATGGATCATAAGATCCGGGACATGATCATCCGATTTGTTTTCGAGACCGAAAGGACGTTGATCAGACAAAGAAAAGGGGATGATTGATCAGGACCATTGCGTTTCCCTGATCTGCCGCCCGCCTTCCGTACGGTCACTTATCCTTTCTCGTGTCGTCCAGGCAGACATCGACGAAAAAGGCGCCGTTCTCCAGATCAAAGGGGATGATGATGCTCGGTCCTCCGAGGACATGAAGAATCGCATGATCCTTCCCGGAGACAACCGTGGGAATGGCCGCCAGGATATTATAGCCCTGAGACTCCAGTTTTTTCCTGGCCACTCCGGAAATCATGTTCGTGATCTCTCCCACCGCATCCCTCACCTCATCGTTGATCTCCGTGTATGTTTCACCGAGCATATTGGAAACGATCATCAGAATGCTTTTTTCGCTGAAGCTCAAGGCAAGGGAACCGCGAGCGGAGCCCGTCATCCCGATGATTCCGGAAACATCCCCCTTGGCCTGATTGCCCTTTTTAAGGTAAGGTTTGCCGACGGTCGGTTCCAGCATGGCCATTGTTTTCAGGACATCCATGGTCCCCTCTAAAAAAGGGTTGATAAACTGTACATTCATGATCGCTCCTTCCCGTGAATATCTTTCAGATCTTTTCCAGGATCTTCGTAATTTTGTCGTTCAGGACTTCCGCGGTAAACGGCTTGACGATGTAATTGCTGACGCCTGCCTTGACGGCGGCAATCACGTTATCCTGCAGCGCCTCGGCGGTCACCATCAGAAACGGCGTCGCCTTCAGATCCTCATCGGCCCGAACCGCCTTGAGCAGTTCCAATCCAGTCATGTTCGGCATATTCCAATCCGAAACGACCAGATCGATCTTTTGTGATTTCAACGTCTTCAAGGCGATGACGCCGTCTTCCGCCTCGACGATGTTTTCATATCCGACCTGCTTCAAAAGATTTCGGATCACTTTCCGCATGGTCGCAAAATCGTCAACCACCATGATTTTGATATGCTTATCCATCGTACCCTCCTCGCATCACTTCTCCTCGCTTAGCTCGAACAGCCCTTCCGGATCCAGAATCAGCCCGACTCGTCCGTCTCCCAAAATGGCGCCACCCGAAACCCCCTTGATGTGTTTCAAACCCGATCCGAGACTCTTGATCACCACTTCGGCTTTGCCGATGACCTCGTCAACGAGGAGACATTTTGTGCGATTTTCCCCTTCGACGACCACGACGATCGCCTCCCATGGATCCTCTCGTACAGATTTTCCCCCCAAGACATCGGACAACCTGACCAACGAGAGCAATCGACCCATCACATTGATGGTCTCTCCCTTGTTGACGACGACATTATATTGTTCCCGGGACGGCCGCAGGGTCTGGCGGATGGCCATCGTCGGTATGATATAGACCTCCTGGCCCACCTTTACCATCATCCCGTCAATAATGGCAAGCGTCAACGGAAATCTTGTGGTGAAAGTCGTTCCGTTGCCGGGTCTGCTTTCGATATCCATCTTGCCGCGCAGCTTCTCCACGGATTGCTTCACCACATCCATTCCCACGCCGCGGCCGGAGACATCGGTGACCTTATCCGCGGTCGAAAAACCGGGCAGGAGAATCATCTTGTAGATATCCTGCTCGGCAAAATCCCCCGCATCGGTGATCAGCCCTTTCTCCAGGGCTTTGTTCAGGATCTTCTGTCTGTTCAATCCCCGGCCGTTGTCGGAGATCTCGATGACGATATTTCCTCCGCGATGATAGGCCCGCAGGCTGATCGCCCCCTTCTCCGACTTGCCCGCCTTCACCCGATCCTCCGGCGTTTCCAGCCCGTGATCGACGGCATTGCGGACCATGTGGACCAGCGGATTATAGATTTCATCCACCATGTTTCGGTCGATCTCCGTCTCTTCCCCGTCCATTTCGACGTTTACGATCTTTCCCGATTTTTTGGCCAGATCCCTGATCAATCGCGACATGCGCTGGAAGGTCTGACGAATGGGGATCATCCGGAGACTCATCGACGTTCTCTGCAGGCTGGAGGTGATTCGGAAAAACTGGGTGATATCCCGCATCAGGCTTTTGTCGGCGTTCACCTGCCGGCTGAGATCCTGATGGATCATGGACTGTGTGATCACCAACTCGCCGACCATGTCGATCAAATCGTCCAGTTTGCGGGTGTCGACCCGCAGTGTAGACGAGTCCGATGACTGTTCCGTCTGTTTTCTCAGGGCCTGCGAGACCTGTCTTGTCGTCGCTTTGCCTTCTTCGATCAGGAGTTCTCCAATCTTCTTGGATGGCAGCGCTTGGGGAGCCATGAGCGCCTGATCGACGTCATCCTGCGCCACCACCCCTTCGCTGACGAGGATTTCCCCCAGTTTCCTCTTTGCGGGCGCTTCCTCTTCCCCCTTTTCCACGGCCCGGATTTTTTGCAGAAGGGCCGCAAGATCGATCTGAAAGGGGGTGGGCGGCTGGCCTTCAAGTTCATCCTTCAACCGCAGGATCAGCGCCTTCAGCGCATCCGTGCCGTCCAGAATGAGATCGATCAACGGGGGGGCGACCTGCAGTTCGTGGTTTCTCGCCTTGTCCAGGAGGTTTTCCAGATTGTGGGCGAGATCTCTAATTTTTTCCAGGTTGAGAAATCCGGCTACCCCTTTGATCGAGTGAAAGGGTCTGAAGATCGCGTTGATGCAGTCCGTGTCTTCCGGGTTCTGCTCCAGGTTGAGGATATTGACCTCGATTTCATCGATATATTCCAGCCCCTCCGCAACAAAATCAGAGGCCAGCGAGGGATCGGAGACCTCACTCTTTTCTTCCGGCGCGGGGGCCTTCCGTTCCTCGACGACGCCGGCGGAATTCATATCCCGAAGGGCGGGAACGCCGGTAAGCGATGCAACGGTTTCCATAAACGGCTGAACGTCGACGCGGCCGTCGTTGTCCTGCCCGCCATGCTGGGTGATTTCCTGCATCAACGCGATGCCTTTTTCAAAAGCGTTGAACCCCTCCTCCTTGTCTTCCAATGCATCGAAGACCATCTTTTCCAGAAGATGATTCAGTCCCGTGGCCACACGCGTCACTGTGGACATGGAGAGGGGTTCGGCGGCCTTGATAATCTCCTCCAGGCGGTTCATAAATTTACCCGATGAAGGGATGTCAACCTCTCTGCTGTCGAGAAAAACCAGATCCGAGGCGAGATCATCGATCGACTTGGTCAATGTACTGTAATTCATGGATCACACCATCCTTATCATTTCCGCGGCGATCTGGTCCAAGGGCAATACCTTGCCGGCCGCGCCCATCTTAATGGCCTCCTTCGGCATCCCGAAAACCACACAGGAATTTTCATCCTGGGCGATCGTAGAGGCGCCCGCCGTCTTCATCTCCAGAAGTCCTTCCGCCCCGTCGGCCCCCATCCCGGTCAGGATGACGCCAATCGCATTGGCGCCCGCGCTTTTTGCGGTTGACTTGAAGAGAATGTCGACCGCGGGACGCTGGTGGTGAACCATCGGGCCGGTCTTCACCTCCACATAATATCTGGCGCCGCTCCTCCTCATCACCATATGAAAATTCCCCGGAGCGATCAACGCCAGCCCCGGAACGACGGAGTCATTGTCCCTGGCCTCCCTGACCGTCAGTTGGCAGAGAGAATTCAGCCGCTCCGCAAAAGCGGCGGTAAAATTCGCCGGCATATGCTGAACCACCATGATCCCCGGCGAATTGGCCGGTAATTTTGTAAGAACCGTCTTCAGTGCTTCGGTTCCTCCCGTCGATGCCCCGATCGCAATGACTTTATGGGATGTCTGAGAAAGCGCTTTCAACGGGACATTTTCCGAATCCGGCCCCCCTTTATCCCTTTTGATCACCTTGGCCCATGCCGCCCCGCGGATCTTATCCGCCAACTGGGAACTCATGTCGCCGACGGTGTATGCGCTGCCTGGTTTGTCGATCACATCCACCGCACCGATTTCCATCGCCTCAAGCGTCAATTTCCCGCCTTTCGGCGTCAAGGAACTTACAATAATGGTAGGCAAGGGATAATATTTCATCAATTTTTTCAAGAACGTCAAACCGTCCATTCTCGGCATTTCGATGTCCAGCGTGATCACATCCGGGTGAAGGGCCACAATCTTATCCCTGGCAACGAAGGGGTCCGGGGCGGTTCCGACAACCTCGATATCGGCGTATTTGGAAAGCTCCTCCGAGAAGATCTTCCTTACGACCGCGGAATCATCGACAATCAATACCTTGATCTTTTTCAACATCGCCTTTCCTCATGGTCAGCGGCAAACGCTTGATCCCGCCCGTCCGGCGGATGGCCAACGGTAACAATGCACGCGGGGATGAGCCGGCTAAAGCATATCCGGCGCGGTCAGGATCACCTTGATATGGCCGTCATCCGCAACAAAGGTTAAATCCATCCGATGATCCGTTGCCTCCGGACCTTCATCGCCATCATCCGAAATCATTTCGAACGTCGGGAACGAAAGATCAAACACCCGCTCCGGATCGAGCTTCCGTAAAAAATTCCCGCAGATCATGTTGAGCGACTCCTTGACGCAATCCGCCATGATCGGGAGATCGATCTCATTCTGCTCGAGATTCAACATATTTTTCACCATCGCCACGGCGATCCCCCTGGAGAGAAGAATCTGGATCCGTCCGTTGGCGGAACCGCTGAAGGTTATGGTCGATTTCATTCGGTAATTCCCGCCGTTGCCCCTCAGGGGTTCGGAAAAGACGTAATACATCTTTTCAAATACTTCAAAAATCGCCCTCGTCAGCATTTCTTGAATCGTCTTGATATTCGCCATCGGTTCCCACTCCTATCACGTCATAGAGGACGCTCCGGATATCTTCCGGCAGAAAGGGTTTTTTAATAAATCCCTTTGCCCCTCGATCCAGGGCCTCCTTCATCCGCTCGCTGCTTCCCTCCGTGGACACAATGATCGCGGGAATATTTCGATAAAGCGTGTCCTGGCTCAACGCCTGCAGCAGCTCCAACCCTCCCATCTCCGGCATGTTGATGTCCGAGATGATGACATCCACCCAGTTTCCCTGCAATCGCTCCAGCGCTTCCCGGCCATTGCCGGCCTCCAGGCAGAGGCTCATCTTGAAACCCGAGATGGTGATGACCTTCTTGATGACGGACCGCATGGCGCCTGAATCGTCGACGATCATAACATTGAATGACATAGTCCCCTCATGAC
The DNA here is from genome assembly GCA_964433455.1 of uncultured Syntrophaceae bacterium. GTDB lineage: Bacteria > Desulfobacterota > Syntrophia > Syntrophales > UBA5619 > UBA5619. Next base: position 14,040 of record CAYSSF010000001.1, on the reverse strand, counting down.
GAACTTATCCGATATTCATTAAATCCCGTGCTCTTTCCAATTCGTTCAGCAGTTCGATCAAGCTCTGCTCCAGATCCGCCGTTCTGAGGTCGAAATGCCGCATGACATCCTCAAGACCCGTATACGCCAGGGCGTCGAAACCGCCCGTCAATCCCATCATCAGGCAGGCCTGATCGGATAAGTAAACCAAAGAGGCGTGGGTGCTGCCCTCTTCCTCCAGCAGGTCGGGCCGGTGATGATATGCGATGGCGTCCCTGATTTCAGAGGGGAAGTTCCAGTGTTCGGCAATCCGGCCTCCAAGATTGGCGTGGTTGATCCCGATAAACTCTTCTTCGGCCTCGAGAAAGGAACATTTCGTCTCCGTGACGCAATCGATGATCTTTTGAAAATATTCGTGGACGTATTCTCCCATGATCACCTTGCCGACGTCATGCAGCAGCGCCGCCGTATAGAGGATCGGATCTTCCCGCCCTTGAATCTTTCTGCAGAGAATTTGAGACATCAGCGCGACAGCCACGGAATGTTCCCAAAAATCGCTTGCTTGCGAAGCGTACCCCTTGCCGCCTTTTTGGTATATTTTTGATATGCCGGCCGTCTGCACGGCACGGACCAGTTGTTTCTGGCCGAGATAGACAACCGCGTCGTGAATGGTCTTGATTTTTTGCCTTGCGCTGAAGTAGGCGGAATTGCTTATCTTGAGAATGTTGGCTGCAATCGCCTGATCATGCTTGATCACATTGACCACATCGGCAACAGCGTAATCCTCATCTCTGAGCAGTTCAGAGACCTTCTGGATCGCTGCCGGAAAGGCGGGAATCATGTCCACGGATTTGAGTATGCTGGTGATGATCATAGGTCTTTCACCGTGCCGTTTGAGCTTTTCAGGATGCACCGTCCACTCGATAGCTCGAGTCTCACGGTTCGGTTGAAACTTTCCCCTGTCTCTTCGCTGTCGATCAAGACATTGTTGCGCCAAAAAATCTTTCTCATCGCCATGATGTTCTTCTGACCGATGCGAAAATAGTTTGTATCGTCCAGAATATTCGCACCGCCGGCGACCTTGACCACCATTCTCCTTTTTTCCGCCCCGTGGGCGTAGCAAGCCTTGAAGAGAGCGATAATGCCCGTATCGGCAAACATGCACGGCGTTGTCCTCGCCTTGTTCTCGTCCAGCGAAGAGTCCGGAAGCATGAAGTGCAGCAGCCCCCCGACCTTCACCTTCGGATCGAAAACGGCGATACCGATACAGGAGCCCAGGGCATAGGTGATCAGCGCATCTCCCGGATGGTTGCTCACCTTCAGATCGGAAATTCCCACGATAATATCGCTCATACGCCCTTAACCTTGCTTCCGGTAGACACTGGGTTCAACATATTTCAATTCATGAGACAATCCGGTCAGGCTCTCAGAATGGCCGATAAACAGATGCCCCCCCTTGTTCAGGCACTGCTGAAACCGGCGAACCAGCGACTCCTGGGTTGCCTTGTCAAAATAGATCATCACGTTTCTGCAGAAAATGACGTCAAATCGGTAATTGGGGGGCGGCGTTTCCATCAGGTTGAATCGCGAGAATCGGATCATGCCCCGGATGTTTTTTTTAATAAGGAACTGGCCCTCATAGCTCCCGAAACCCATTTGAAAATATCTCTTCAGGATCGCAGAAGGCACATTGTTCAGCCTATCCTTGGGGAAAATCCCTTTATCGGCCGTCTGCAATACCCTGGTGGAAATGTCCGTCGCCATAATTTTGACGTCTCCGGATGACCCGTTTAAACTTTCAACGACCGTCATCGCAAGAGAGTAGGGTTCTTCCCCCGTCGAACAACCGGCGCTCCAGATCCGCAACTTTTCCGGCAGTCCCTCCTTGTTGGGCATTTTGGCCTTTGAAGCAATCAGGGTGCGTAATTTTTGAAAATGGCTCTCTTCTCTGAAAAAGTAGGTCAGGTTTGTCGAAAGGGAGTCGATCATCGCAATCAATTCCGCCGTCCCGTCATCGGTCGTCACATAACGGTAGTACTCTCCGAAGGATTTGAAGTTCCCCTCTCTGAGCCGCTTGCCGAGTCTGGCCTTCACCAGCTCTTTCTTGCCTTCATGGAGATTGATGCCGCACTGCTCGTAAACGAGGCGGCTGATTCGCTCATAATCCATATCCTTCAGGTCGGAAGCGTTCATGGCAAAAATCAAAGGCGATCCGGTTCAGTTTATGGCTGCCATCCTGGACAGCATCCCTTCCCTCGACAGGGACAGCTTTATTCTTCACCGGTGCACTTCAATATTTATGCCATATGAAGGATAATCTGTTTCTTTCGTGTAAAATTCATAACGCATGGAATAGGCCGTCATCTCCGCCGTGCAAATATTTTGGCGCAACCGCGTGGTTGCCTATTGTTTTCTAATCCGGTTTATCCTATATGTTAATTGAAAAAACATTTCCCGGCTGACCCATCATCATTGGAACCTCGGTGAGAGACAATATGAAGAACCCCAGAATCTTGATTGCCGAGGACAATGACCTGAGCCGCGCGAACCTTTCAGAATTATTAACCATGAGCGATTACGACGTCATGGCGGTCGAAAATGGCAGGAAGGCCATGGATGCCCTGGTGGAGGAAAAATATGACCTGCTCATCACCGATTTAAGAATGCCCCTGGCCGATGGCCTGGAACTGCTCAAATTCAGCAAGGAGATGAATCCGGACCAGGTGGTCGTCGTGATTACCGGATACGGAACGGTGAACACCGCCGTAGACGCCATGAAGTTGGGGGCCTTTGATTACATTGTGAAACCGCTGAAGGATGATCTTGTCAAGTTGACCGTCTCCCGGGCCCTCTCCTTCGTCCAGCTCAAAGAAGAAAACTTGACCTTAAAGGGGCATCTCCGAGAGAAGTATGATTTTGGCAAGATGATCGGTTACAGCGACTGCATGAAAAGCGTCTTTGAAACGATTGAAAAAGTTTCGGCCTCGGACAGTACCATCCTGATCGGCGGTGAAAGCGGAACCGGAAAGGAACTGGTGGCAAGGGCCATTCATTACAACAGCGACCGGAAAAACCAGCCTCTCGTTCCCGTCAATTGCGGCGCGATCCCTGAGGAACTTCTCGAAAGCGAACTCTTCGGTCATGAAAAAGGGGCCTTCACCGGCGCCATTCGCTGCCGCATCGGACGTTTTGAGTTGGCCCAGGGGGGAACGATCTTCCTTGATGAAATCGGCGACATGAGCCCGGCATTGCAGGTCAAGATGCTGCGGGTCATTCAGGAAAAGGAATTCGAACGCATCGGCGGCATTAAAACCATCCGTGCGGATGTTCGGATCATCGCGGCGTCCAATCAAGATCTTGAACAGGCGGTGATTGAAAAGAAATTTCGTGAAGATCTCTTTTATCGGATCAATGTGATCCCGATTCATCTCCCGCCGCTGCGCGACCGGGGACCGGATATCGCCATTCTGGCCAATCACTTCCTGTCAAAATTTAACAAGTTGAAAAAGAAACACCTCGCCCGCTTTTCTCCGGATGTCCTCCATTATTTCATGCGCTATCCGTGGCCCGGCAATGTGAGGGAACTGGAAAACCTGATCGAAATGTTTGTCGTCATGAAAGACGATGGTGAGATCGAGGTCGGCGATCTCCCGCCAAAACTTCACAATCAGGGAAATGTGCCGACCACTTCCACTTCCACTTCCACTTCCACTTCCGCTTCTTCTTCCCGGCACATTGATTTACCGGTGGACGGCCTCAATTTCAACGATATGGTGAGCCAATTTGAAAAAGATCTTCTGCTCCAGGCACTCAGCAAGGCCAGCGGTGTCAAAAACAGGGCGGCCAAACTGCTCAACCTGAACCGGACGACGCTTGTTGAAAAACTGAAACGTTTCAAGATTATGGACGATAGCTTGGAGACAAGCGAGGAGTAAGGTCCGGCATGGGACGTATCGGTTGCTTCCGTTGGTCCTTCCCGGAAGCCGTCCGTGATCAGACGGGATATCTCCTGGCCCAGCGTTCAAGTTTTTCAAAGGCATTTTCAACAGCCTTGAAGATGATCTCCAGTTGGACCGGTTTGGTAAAAAAATCATCGAAGCCCGCTTCCCGGCACTCTTCGACTTCAAAAAGACCCGCCCAGCCGGTAATCGCATAAATAATGGAAATCGGCTTATCTTTCCTGATCCTTCTGCACAGTTCAATGCCGTTCATTCCGAACAGTTTCAGATCCAGAAAAATCAGTTTGATATCGTGCCGTTTCAGAATATCAAGCGCCTGTTCACCATCCTCGGCCAGATGGATCTGATAACCGGGATCGCTGAAAGCCGACTCAAAAAGATCGCGGATGGACCGCTCATCGTCCACAATCAACAGTTTTCTATCCAAAGGAACCTCCATTCCTCGCCTTCGCCAATAAAATGGCACTCTCTGTGTAAAACTTTGACGCTTATGACAATGATGCATGGATGGGCAATGAACCCATTTTCAAGTTTTTGGTTTCTCCGCTCCATAGTGCTGGTAATGCCGGACCAGCTTGGGATGCTCCAGATCGCCCGTGGAAATATTGGAGAGCATCTCGGCGGTCGAGAGGTCCAGCCTCAAACGCTTGATCTGCGCCTCCGCTATGGGGATACGCTTTTTCAACAACTTTCTTTGAGTCATCTCCATAAAGGGTTTTTCGCTGAGTTGCTTGATCATGTCATCCCGGATGGCTGTGATTTCTCGCAATTTCTTTTTCAGGACCTCTTTCTTGCCCCCCCATGTGGCCGCCGGAATCTTCTCCGGCAGTGGGTTTTGATTTCCGGGTGTTGCCGGAAGAACCGGGGTCTTGCGATTGACGACCCCATATTCCCTCAACGATTTCGATTCTTCCCCGCTTCTCTTGATGCAGACATCGACCACAAAAGAGCCCTGATCGGTGACAAAGGGAATCACGATGCTCGGACTCTTGAGGATATGGTTGATCGTGTGGTTTTCCCCATAGACAACGGACGGGATCGCGGCATAGACCTGCATGCCTTCCTTTTCCATATAGGTCCGCGCCACACCGGAAATCATATTGGTAATCTCACCGACCGCGTCAAATACATCCTGGTTGGCCTTGACATAAGTCTCTCCGAGCATGGAACCGACAAGGTGACAAATGCAGCGCTCGCCGAAACTGATGGCGAGGGAACCCGTCATGTCGCCGGTAATTCCTATGATGCCGGAGACATCACCATGGGCAAGAGAGGTATTCTTGAGATACACCTTGCCGGGGCGAGGCTCGACAAAAGCCATCTTTTTCAGGACTTCGATCGTACCATGCAAAAAGGGATTAATGAATTTTACATCCATGGAATCTGCTGAAACATCGCTCCATTTTCCTTCCACCAAGGGATCTGCCGGGTGCGGTTGCTTTTCGTCGCCACCCGCCACGACCGCTCCTCTGCCACGAAAGCCCGCTATCATCCCAGCCGGACGGACCTGTCACATCAAAAAATATGCCAAAAGCCACCTTTGGGAATAATCGCTCCTTCACCGGCACGACTGGCGCAAGTTTTCTCCGGACAAACGACATTCCAAATCCGGACCAATCCATCCCCGCCCTTCTCCGTTTTATGGAAAAACCATCATTTTTATGATTTCCCCGGAAAATGATGATTCCGTCATATTCTCTCCGTCGTAGCGTCCAAATTAAAACAAGATATCAATCTGAAACAACTCGATATTATAAAAAACTGACCCATTGGCTCTGTTATTGCAATATTGCCTGCCAAAGTAATGAGAAGGCGTTGGCGTGATTTTCGGCGTCGCAGATCCTGCCGATGCGAACTGAAAAGGAGTTGGTCTCACTTCTTAAACAAGAACCGATCCGGATAGCGCAAATCGTGGATAGGGCAATTGCGGCAAGATTCAAGAAAGAGATAACCCTAACATCATTCACCGGGTTATTCTCACCACATTTAAAAAAAGGGGACAAGACGATGAATGAAGCCAAGATCCATGCAGAAAAAAGACAATCTCCAAGGGTGAAACCCAGTTTTTCAATCCGGTACAAGGCACTTCAAGACGGGGCCGAGACGGTGGACGCCGGTTCTGTCACGTGTGATGTAAGCACGGGCGGTTTGCGCTTTATGGCGAACGAGTTTTTCTCAACCGCATGCCGTCTGATCCTGGAACTGGATATACCAGCCGCACCGGAACCGATTAAAGCCGTTTCCGAGGTTGCCTGGATACAGAAGGCGAAACCGGGAGCAGGTTACCAATACGAAGTCGGCAACCAATTCATGGAAATCACCGAGAAAGACAGGGAACGGATCGCGATGTATGTGAGCAGTCATTATCATTGAGCGTATTATGGAGGCGAGAAGTCTTTGCAGGATAACGAGCGCAGAAAAACCGAGGAAGCCTTGCGGCGTCAGAATTCGTACCTCGAAGCGTTCCATGAAACCACCCTGGACCTGATGCGGCGCATGGACCTGGGGGAGCTGTTTCAAGCCATTGTCGTACGGGCGACCCACCTGTTCGGCGCCGATGAAGGGTGGGTCAACGTTTATGACCCCCTGACGGACGATATGGAATTCAAGGCGGCGATCGGCCGGATCGCCGATATGGTCGGATCGCGTTTCGAGACCTCCCGAGGAATCTCCGGAGAGGTTTGGCGCACGGGCGGCACGGTTTATATCGAGGACTACAGCAACTGGTCCGGGCGGGCGAACATCGATCATTACGCCATGCGCCATTCCACGGCGGCCGTCCCGCTGAAATCCGGAAACCGCGTGGCAGGAATTCTCGGCCTGGCCCATTATCGGTTCGGGCGGCCGTTTGAAAAAGACGAGTTGGCCATGCTCGAACGGCTGGCGGAACTCGCATCGATCGCCCTTGACAACGCGCTGCTCTACAATCAGATGGAGCGGAATTTGGCGGAGCGCAGACATCTGGAGTGCGAACGGAAACTGATCCAGGACCAACTCCTGCAGAGCCAGAAAATGGAGGCGATCGGTACGCTTGCCGGGGGGATTGCCCATGATTTCAACAATATTCTTGCTGGCATCCAGGGGTACACTTCCCTGATGCAGATGGATCTGCCGCCGGATCATCCCCATCATGTCCGGCTTCAGAAGATCGAGGAACAGGTCGGCAGCGGGGCCCGCCTGACCAGACAACTGCTGGGATTCGGACGGGGGGGAAAATACGAGGTCAAACCGACAAACCTCAACCATGTCATCGAAAAGAGTTTCGACATATTCATCTGCACACACAAGGAACTCTCGGTTTATCATGAATTCGAGAACGGACTGTGGTTGGTTGAGGCGGATCAGGGACAGATCGAGCAGGTCCTTTTGAATCTCTATATCAACGCCTGGCAGGCGATGCCCGAGGGCGGAGATTTGTCCCTGGCGACACGGAATGTGGCGCTTGACGAACCGGCGGTCAAACCCCGTGGGCTGCAACCGGGGGGATATGTGAAGATTTCCGTGACGGATACGGGGATAGGAATGGACGCGAGAACGAAGGAACGCATCTTCGAACCCTTTTTCACGACGAAAAAAACCGGACATGGGACAGGCATGGGTTTGGCCTCCGTTTACGGCATCATAGAAAACCATGGCGGTTTCATCACGGTGGAAAGCGAGCCGGGGATGGGGGCGAGGTTCGACATCTATCTTCCTGCGTCGAGCAAAACGATGGCGTTCCGGGAGGCGACAGGAGAGCAGAAGATCCTGTCGGGCCGGGAGACGATCCTGCTCGTGGATGATGAGAAGAACAACATCGCCGTGACCAAGGAAATTCTGGAAAGTCTGGGTTATCGGGTCATGATTGCGGGATGCGGGCAGGAGGCGATCGCGCTCTACATGGAGAAGGGCCGCGAGATCGACTTGGTCATCCTGGACCTGATCATGCCGGGGATGGGAGGGGGAAAAACCTTCGAAGCCCTGCGGGACATCGATCCCGACCTCAAGGTGATCCTTTCCAGTGGGTACAGTGTTGACGGCGAAGCGCGGAGGATCATGGAGAAAGGCTGCAACGGCTTCATCCAGAAACCCTTCAAAATCGCCGACCTCTCACAGAAAGTGCGGGAGGTTCTGGAGGGTTAGACCGAAAGGGGGGGTTCCGTTTTCTGTTATCGCTTTTTTTGCCTGTGTCGCATATAATTTGCATCAACCAGGCGGGACTTGCCAAAAGTCGGAACAGTCTTGAAAGCAGGACGGATGGAAACGGAAATCAACTCTTCGCAACTGTATCATGCCTGTCACGTCCTCTTCGGATCGGGAATCGACGTTTCGGCCGATTTTCTCCGCTATCTCCGGATGCCGGGGCTCAAGGCGGCGTATCGGGAAAGGGCCCTCGAGACCCACCCGGACCGGGCGGTTGCCCTTGCCCGTCTGCCCGCCGATCTGGAAGAGCGGTTCAAGGAGGTCAATGCCGCCTATCGGGAGTTACAGGATTATCTTGAGAACCCCTGGCGGTTCAGGTTGATCGACGATTCTTTCCGGAAAAGACCGTATCCACCTTCAGAGCGGATGCGCACCTGGGCCGGAACGCAGACAAAACGGACCGGTGCGTCGCCGGAAGATGTCCGGCGCGATTTTTTCATGGGGACGCTGCCCAAACGGGTGCTTCTGTTTGGGCAATTCGTGCATTATTCCGGTTATATTTCATATCGGCAATTGATCGATGCCATTCTTTGGCAGAAGGTCCGGCGTCCGCTGGTCGGCAATATCGCCCTGCGATGGGGATGGCTGTATGAAGCCGATCTCCGGGAAATCCTGAAGCAGCGCCGGTGGGGGGAAAAGTTCGGAGAGGTTGCATTGCGCGGCGGCTATCTGACGCCGGATGAGCTCCGTTTGATTCTGGGGTGGCAGCGCCTGATGCAGCCCCGCATTGGCAGGTACTTCGTGGAGAAAAGGCTTCTCACCGTTTCCTCCGTGGAAAAAATAGTGGAACGGTTGCGCCGTCACAACAAGACATTCCACGCCAGATAGGACGCGAAGTCTTCCGGTCAGGCTCTTCCTTAGCGGCCCAGGAAAAGCCTGGGCAGACAGGTGCTCAGCCAGGGGATATAGGTGACCACGGCCAGGACCGCCAGTGAGACCAGAAAGGGGGGCCAGATCGCCCGGCTGAGGCGGTCGAGGGACATTCCGGTGACGCCGCAGACCGCAAAGAGCACCGCGCCCACCGGCGGCGTGATCAATCCCAGAACCAGATTCAGGCAGATGACGATCCCCATGTGCACCGGGTCGATCCCCAGATGGACGGCAATGGGCGCCAGCACGGGCGTCACGATGACCAACGCGGGGGCGGTCTCCAGCGGGATCCCGAGGAGGAGCAGGAAGAGGTTGATGAACAGCAGGATCAGCCAGGGCGATGCCGTCAGTGAGGAGATCCAGTCGATCAGAAGCTGGGGGATCTGGTCCACCGCGATGATCCACGCAAACGGCTCCGACATCGCGATCAGCATCATCACCATCCCCGATTCCAGCCCGGCCCTTAGAAAGACCTTCGGAAGGTCGTTGAAACCCAGCTTCCGGTTGATGATCATCCCCACGATCAACGCGTAGACCACCGCGACGCCTGCCGCTTCGGTGGGGGTGAAGATGCCGCCCAGGATGCCGCCCAGGATCAGCACCGGCATGAACAGCGCCGGAACCGCCTTCGATGCGGCGATGAGGAGTTCCCTGATGGGCGCCTTCGCGTCGCGGGGATATTTGCGTCGGGCCGCAAGAAAGTAAATATAGATCATCAGCGCGGCGCCCAACAGGAGGCCGGGGAGGACGCCGCCCAGAAACAACGCGCCGATCGACACGTTGGCCGTGACGCCATAGATGATGAACGGGATGCTGGGCGGGATGACGGGCCCCATGCAGGCGGCCGTGCAGGTCAGCGCGCCGGCCACTTCCTCGTCATATCCGGCCTTCTTCATCGCCGGGATCATCACCATGCCGATGGCCACGGCGGTTGCCACCGCCGCCCCGGTGATCGCCGCAAAGATCGCGCAGGCAAGAATCGTCGCGTGGCCCAGTCCTCCCCGGATGTGGCCCAGCAGCAGACGGGCGAAGCGGATCAGCTCCTCTGTGATCCCCCCCTCGTTCATCAGATTTCCGGCCAGCATGAACAATGGGATGGCGAGCAGCGGAAAGGTGGCCAGACCGCCGAAGATGGTTTGAATCAGCGTGGTGACCGGCATGTTTCCGCTGAAGAGGGCATAGGCGAGAGAGCAGCCGCCGAGAGCCACAATAATAGGGGCGGAGAGGCACAGCAGTCCGACAAAGGTGGTCGCGAAGACGATCATCGGCCCTCTCCTTTGCGACCCATGCCGAGGAAAACCAGGAGCTCTTCCAGCGTCAGAAAGAACATGATGAAGAAACCGGTCGGAAGCGCCGCGTAGGGGAAACTCATCACCAGGCCGATAGCCGGCGAGGTCTGTTTCACGTTATAGAGGGTCTGGAAGAGACCGTAACCGAACATCGCGCCGAAGAAAAAGAGCGCGCAGAGGTAGCTCGTGAGCTTCAGCGCCCCGGCCACGGCCGGCGGAACCGATTCCACCACCGAAGTCAAGCGGATCATGTACCCCTTTTTCAACCCCGCCGCGCCGCCCAGCATCGAGGCCCAGACGAGGGAATAGGTCGAAACTTCGCCGGACCAGATGGTCATCTTCTGGAACAGGTAGCGTCCGATCACCTCATAGGGGATCACGACGGCGATGACGGCCATGAACAGGATCGTCCCCCAGCTTCCCGCCGCGACCAGAAATTCGTTGAACCGTTGCAGTATGCGCATGATGCCGCGCCCCGGACGATGAGAAAGGGCGCCCTTTTGAATAACATGCATAAAGGGCGCCCTATGCGTGATTACTTCGCATTCATGATGGTTTCGATCTCGGCCTTGCTGAACTGGGCGCTGAACGCGCTGTAGACCGGCGCCATGGCCTTCCTGAAGCTTTCGCGGTCCACGTCGCGCGTCACCGTGACCCCGCTGCCGGCTATTTCCCCGAGCTTCGCCTCCTCGGCATCCCGGTTGATCTTGCGCTGGAACCTGGCCACTTCCTGGCCGGTCTTCACGAAGAGTTGGCGGTCCACGTCGGGCATCGCGTCGAAGGTCTTCTTGCTCATCAGGAACGGTGCAGGAGAATAGACATGGTTGGTGAGCGAGAAATACTTCTGGCCGGCCTCCCACAGCTTGTTGCTGTAAAAGACCGCAATCGGGTTTTCCTGGCCGTCGATGACCCCCTGTTGCAGCGCCGTGAACACCTCCCCCCACGACATGGGCGTGGGGTTGAAACCGGCGGCCTTCCAGGCTGTTAGATGGACCTTGTTTTCCATGGTCCGGATTTTGAGTCCCTTGCCATCCGCCACATTCCTGACCGGCCCTCGGGAGTTGGTGAGGTTGCGAAATCCGTTTTCCCAGAAGGCGAGCGCCTTGATGTTGGCCTTTTCAAAGTCGCCGAGCAGTTTTTGACCGACCCCCCCGTCCAGAACCAGGTCGACATGGTGGAAATCTCTGAAAAGAAAAGGGAAATCAAGGATGTTGATGGACGGGCTGAAACCGCCCAGGGGGCCGGTGGAGGTGACCAGCAAATCGATGGCGCCCTGCTGGATCCCCTCGGTCATTTCACGTTCGCCCTTGCCCAACTGGTTGCTCGGATACAGCTTGACCGCGATGCGTCCCCGGGTTCTTTCCCGGATCAGGTCGGCAAACTTTTTCGCCCCGACCATGTAGGGATGATCCATGTTCTGGGTGCATGCGAGCTTCAGCGTGGCCTGGTATTCCGCCGGCGCCGTTCCCGGCCAGGCGCATGCCGTCAGAACCGCGAATCCGAACATGAGAACTCTCTTCATGGACACTCCCATTTCAATCCCTTGCCGTTGGCCTGGAAGAGACTTATTTCAGTTGGTTTTTGATTTCTTCAAGCACGTCGGGGTCGATTCCGTAACCATGTTCCGTTGCCGGATAGCTTCCGTTTTCGACATCCTTCTTGTATTCCAGCAGCGCATTTCGAATGATGTCGCTCAAATGGCTGTACTGCTTCACGAATTTTGCCTTATGGCCCTTAAAGAAGCCCAGCGCGTCATGGACGACCAGGACTTGACCGTCCGTGTGGGGTCCGGCTCCGATGCCGATTGTGGGGATGCCGGCGCGTTCGGTGATGATCCGGCCGATCTCGGACGGGATGGCCTCCAGAAGGAGGCTGAACGCGCCGGACTCTTCCAGGATTCCGGCGTCGCTGATCAGTTTGAGGGCGCCGGCCGTGTCTCTTCCCCTCGCCTTGAAGCCGCCCAGCGCGGATACGGATTGGGGCGTCAAGCCGATATGACCCATGACGGAGATCCCGGCGCGGCTGATCGCGCGGACCCGCTCCGCCATCTCCTCGCCGCCTTCCAGCTTGACGCCGTCGACGCCGCTTTCCTGGAGGAAGCGGCCGGCATTCAGAACAGCCGTTTCGTTGGAAACCTGGTAGGACATGAACGGCATGTCGCCGACCACGAAGCTGGACGGCGCCGCGCGTTTGACCGCGGCCGCGTGCGGGATCATCATCTCCATCGTAACCGCGGTGGTGCCGGTAAAACCGTAAACGGTCATCCCGAGAGAATCGCCGCACAGGATCATATCGATGCCGATCTCCTCCTCGATATCGGCGAAGGGGAAGTCATACGCGGTCAGCATCGTGATGGGCTTTCCCTGGGCCTTTTTTTCTCTCAGGTAGGGGATCGTAACCTTTGTGCTATGTGCCATCTCTTTCCTCCTTCCGGCGATGAACCATTTCGTGGATAAACGCTTAATAGCTGATCGGGATGATGATCTCCCGGAGGATCGTCTTGCAGACCGCCTGGCCGATGAGATCCATCTGTGCGATCTGGTCGATCCGCTCCCGGGTCGCCTGGATTTCCGCACGACTGAAAAGACGGTCGAGGAGGTTGCAGGAGACCAGGAGCGAAATCAGCAGGATGTCCCGTGGATCGGGGATGTCGTCGCTGAGGATCGTCGTGCGGAGGCGTTCCCGGAGCTCCCGTTCCTCGGGACCCAGCAAAACGGCGTACCGCGTCTGCGGGATGAGCCCCAGGAGCTTCTTTTCCTCGCGTTTGAGCATCCCGCGGTCGATCAGCCGGTTGATCAGCGCATCGCGGAATTCGTCGATCCGGTATCGGATCTCTTCAATCCAGTAGGCGGTGCTCTTGGAATCGGGATATTCGCGGATTAGTGTGAGGGCCCTGTCCAGCAAGGGGTCGCCCGTTGGCGTTGGATCGACAAGGATCAGGTGGTCGAGGTCGGTGTCGATCCGGTTGAGAAGGGCGAGGTCCATCAGAATGGCGCCGGCCAGCGCGTTTTCATACCGATCGGGCGGCTCGCGGACAAACTCCCCTTTGGGATCGCTGAGCGCCAGAAGCAGAAATTCCTCGGCAAATGTTGACATGGTTTCTCCTTTCCGGACCGATTTCAGAAATTCGCCGCCGCAATGGGGGGCATCATTGCACGGAATCGTCTTTGTGTAAAGAGGCTGCCGGGGTAAGAATTATGGCCGGCCTCTTCCGGTCGATGCGATGCGTCGGTTGGCTGCCCTGGACCTGCTGATTGACAAGGCCCAGGGGTTTGGCTTATAGTGCGCCATCGGAAACCAAAAAAGCAATCGGCAGGAGGGAAACGATGTGCGGCATAGCGTATGATCTGGAGGGGAAGGTGGTCGTCGTTACGGGGGGGAGCCGCGGGATCGGCCTGGAACTGGCCCGGAACTTCCTCGAACAGGGCGCCCGGGTGGCGATCTGCGGACGGAAGGAGGAGAACCTGGAGGCCGCCGTGCAGAAGCTGTGCGGCGGCGAGCGGCTCCTCGCCATGGCCGCCCATGTCGCCAGGGAGGGCGATGTGGAGAAGCTCTTCGACACGACCGTCCGTCAATTCGGCGGTGTGGATGTCCTCGTCAACAACGTCGGAATGAATCTGTTGACGGCCTCCGTCACCGACACGGATCTCCCCGTCTGGAACAAGATCATCGAGGGGAACCTGACCGGCGCCTTTCTCTGCTCGCGAAAGGCGGCCCGGATCATGCGGGAGAAGAAGCGGGGAAAGATCGTCAGCATCTCG